>NZ_JBEOOG010000090.1:0-15663 GCF_040308965.1 Pseudoalteromonas sp. MER144-MNA-CIBAN-0113 | reverse complement strand
AAAAAGAAAATGGCAGGGCTAGACGATGATTATCGCTCAACCCTGTTAGAATCTGGGATTAAAATGCGCTAGCCGTGATAATTTACCTTTGATAATTGTTGTTTTCTCTATCCAAACGGTAAGAGAAACACTTTTATAACATTAATCTATAATTGTATACAATATATTTTATATTCACATAACAGTGTAAGTAGATCCTGTTGATAATTTGACGAAAAAAAATAAGGTCTGAAGTTAATCTATATTTCAACTAAGAAAACAAAGTCATTAAATATTTAGGATGAGAAGTATGGCTAGAAAGGACAAGGCTGTAGATATGCGTAAATGTAAATACACCATAAACTTGTATTATGTAAAAGTAACGAAATTAACAGCTCTAAAAATTAAAATAGTTTTAAGTTGGTCACACTCAGGTCACCATTTTTGATATGTTAGTAGATACTATCAATAAAGGAAAGGGACCAAATGGCGCTCTCGGCAGGGATCGAACCTGCAACTTAGCCTCCGGAGGGCCACGTGATATCCATTTCACCACGAGAGCACATTTGTTGCCGCCACATCAACTCGCGATATCAATGCTTTAGCATGCGCAATAATAAAGGCATCTTTGTATAAATGCCAGCATGATTCGTTTACATGTCTATAATTTAAACTAATCACTTCACAAAAGGTAAAAAAAGCGCTATTTGTTTATATTCTATAAAAAAACAGTAACGCTTTAGATACATATTATCTATTATTGTCACTGAACGGAAAGATTAAACACGAGGAAGTAATTATGAAGTTAATGTCAACAGAGCAAGTTGCTGAATTTTTAGGTGTAAAAGCAGAGCGCGTTAAACGCCTTGCTCGAGAAAGCCTATTAATCGCTAAATCAGAAGATGATAACGGCGAAATGCAATTTGACGCTGATGAAGTAGCAAAATACAAAGAGCTAGCGGAACGCTTTGGCGGGCTTTAACCCTCCATTGAACCTATAAGCTCATCCAGTTGCGCGCGCAATACAACAACCTGATTGTTTATAGCGCGTTGCTCATACCAACCTATACATAACAGTAAATAAACTAACTGATAGCAATTGAGTTTGTGCATAGATAAATAAAATTGTTTTGATAGGGTTTGCGTTTTGTAATTGTTAAGCAGAGCCTGCTTGCCTGAAGCATCTAATTTAAAACTAACTGCTAACGCAGCAAGATCAAAATATACATCATTTGTTTGAGCATACTCAAAATCGATTAAATAAACGCCTTGCGGGTTTACCACGATATTTTCTTTGACTAAGTCGTTATGGCAAAAGCCGCTATCTACGGGCATGTTGGCTATGCTTTTTAATGTCTTGTTTATGAGCTTTTCATACTGTTTAAACACTAATAAATGCTGATAAGCTTGCAATTCCAAAGCTACATTCATTGCCTCATTATTAGCTGTATGCGCATGTACTTTAACAAGTTTAGTCAGTAGCGGCATCGCCAAATAAGACTGAGCGACGTCGCCATCAATATAGTTAAAAGCTGCACGCTTATTTTGCTTATCGAGCCATATGGGAGCAGGGCAAACTTGTTGTTTACTGAGCTCATACTGAGCATGCAGCCCTATTTTTGGCCAATACGCTTTATAACACTTTAATAAATAAGCTTGGTTGTCAGTACGGATCAAAAAGTTATCGTTGCTTAAACCGTTAACCAAATACTCTGTTGAGGTTATTGTGCTCGGTACTAAAAACGCGCTGCAAATATTAACTAACTGAGAATGCGGGTTCATAGATTAAAGTTGCGCCATGGGCTTGGCTTGGCTTTGCTCGTATTCTTCGTACCACGTTTTAAATCCCCATACTGCCATAACGGTATAAAATACAAATAAAACAAGGGTTGGGTAATAGCCTTTTTCGTAGTACAAATACATAGAGGCTGCATCAATGACTATCCAATACAGCCAATTTTCTAGTACTTTTTTAGCTACCAGATACGTAGTAACCACAGCAAAGCAGGTTGTGAAACTATCAAGGTAAGCAAAATCTGCATGCGTATAATTTTGCATTACATAACCAATCGCTAATGACGCTAATGTGGTTAGTGCAATTAAAATAATATGTCGGTTTACCGGCCAGGATGTAATTAGTCGCTGCGCTTGATTAGCCTTGCCTTTGCGCCACACGACCCAACCAAACACCGCCATATACATATAATAAAAGTTTAGTAACGACTCCATTAGCAGCGCGCCATTCCAATACATAATGGTATAAATAAGCGTACTAAAAAAAGCCGCAGGCCAGCACCATAAGTTCTCTTTAATGGCCAGTAATAAATACGCCATCGACAAAGCAACCGCAATATATTCCCAATGCGACATAGCAGTAAAACCACTGAGTATTTGCGTTACAAAATCCATCATTATAAAACGACCGTGTTTGTTAAGAGGTTATTCGGGAGATAAATCGCCCGAAATAAATTTACACACAAATATAGCTTTACCAAATTGCTCATATGAATGTTTAATTTCTGTGCTGATCACTTGCATAACTAGGTCATAATCACCAAATATTTGGGTCGACATAGTATTAGTGATCACTTTGAGTTCTTCGTAGGCATTAACTCTGTCGATAAAGCCTTTAATAAAAGGAATGTAATCTTGGTGGAGCGGGTATTTACTGATCTCTACTGATAATTTCATTTCAAACTCACCTTTTTAATTATTTGATTTCAACTAATCATTCAACGCAACTTAAATACAGTGTAAAATTACACTAACACTCAATTTAAATGAGCTCATTATGGCACGCAGAATTACCTACACTTTTAAAAATCAACCGCGCGAAATTAACTTCGCCAAAGATAAATACCACGATATGTATCAGGCTATTGCGGCTGCCGAAGGTATCGATTTAACTAACTACTTAAACATGGTACGCCAAATTGAAATGACCTCTAAAGGGTCATCGGCAGTGCGTAACTTTCGTGATCAAGAATTTGCTCGCATGGGCTTTAGCGATATTTACTTTATAAAAGAGTAACGATACCGATTAAGTGAGCATCACGATCATTCTAGCAATGTAAACTTAATGGGTATTTTTAAAATAAATATTAGCGCTGGTACTCATAACTTACGCGCGGTGTAATATTACACAATAACTCGTAAGATATAGTATCAGCACATTGTGCAATTTCTTCTACCGGCAACTCAGGCCCCCACATTACTACCTCATCGCCGACTTTGATGCCATCAGCATTTTCACCAATATCAACACTGATCATATCCATAGAGATGTTGCCAGCAATACCATAACGTTTGCCAGCAATCACTACTGGGGTACCATGTTTAGCATGACGCGGATAACCATCACCATAGCCCATAGCAACCACTGCAAGCTTAGTTGGCTGAGCACTTTGCCAACTGCCACCATAACCAACACCTTGCGCAGCATCAACATCGCGAATTGCAATGACCTTAGTGGTTAAGCGCATCACCGGCTTAAGCTGATGATCTTTGCCTGAAGTGTTAAGCATTGGTGATACACCATACATCATCAAGCCTGGACGCACCCACTCGCCATGACCGGCAGGCCAAGCAATAATACCGGCCGAATTTGCTAAACAATGTGCTTGTTGTTTGCCTTGCACTAATGAATCAAACAAAGCAATTTGATCAGCTGTTTTGGGATCATTAACATCATCGGCACTGGAAAAGTGCGTCATTAAATTGATTGTATCTTTAGCGTTATTAGTCGCTTGCAAGCGCTGATAAAAATCATTCAATTGCGTTGGTGCAACCCCTAAACGATGCATACCCGTATTGATTTTTAACCAGCAACTGATTGGTGCATCGAGCTTTGCATTTTCAAGTGCTCTGAGCTGGTTTTCATCATGGATTATGGTTTGAAAGTTATTGGCTAATAAAATCGGCAAGTCATCTTGATGGAAAAAACCTTCCAACAACACAATAGGCTTGGTCAGCCCGCCTGCTCGCAGTGCGAGCGCTTCATCTATTCGTGCCACTGCAAATGCGTCGGCATCATTAAGGTGCTGCGCTATTTTAACTAAACCATGGCCATAAGCATTGGCTTTTAATACCGCCATAACTTTACTGTTAGGCGCAAACTGTCGCACTTGCGCTAAATTATGAGCAAGTGCTTGTAAGTTAATTTCGGCAATAGCTAAGCGCATTAGTAATCATCATCTACAGCAGGCCCCGCGTAATTATCAAAGCGAGAGAATTGACCTTGGAAGGTTAGGCGCACTTTACCAATCGGACCGTTACGCTGTTTACCGATGATAATTTCTGCAACACCTTTATCAGTACTGTCTTCGTTGTATACTTCGTCACGATAAATAAACATGATTAAATCGGCATCTTGCTCAATAGAGCCCGACTCACGCAAATCTGAGTTAATTGGGCGTTTATCAGCACGTTGCTCTAGGGTACGGTTAAGCTGCGATAGTGCAACAACCGGACACTGTAATTCTTTTGCTAATGCTTTAAGTGAACGTGAAATTTCGGCAATTTCTAAGGTACGATTATCTGACAAGCTAGGTACGCGCATTAATTGTAGGTAATCGACCATGATCATACTAATACCACCATGATCGCGGGCAATACGACGTGCACGTGAACGTACATCAGTGGGTGTTAAGCCTGAGGCGTCATCAACATACATTTTGCCTTTTTCCATGAGTAACCCCATGGTTGATGAAAGGCGCGCCCAGTCATCGTCATCTAGCTGACCAGTACGTACTTTGGTTTGGTTAATTCGGCCAAGGGACGCCAGCATCCTCATCATAATTTGTTCAGAGGGCATCTCTAGTGAGTAGATAAGTACAGGCTTGTCTTGGGTCATTGCTGCATGCTCAGCAAGGTTCATCGCAAAGGTAGTTTTACCCATCGATGGACGTGCTGCTACAATAATTAAATCTGAGGGCTGCAGACCAGTCGTCATTTTATCTAAATCAGCGTAACCTGTGCTTACACCGGTAACACCATCTTGTGGTGACTGATAAAGCTCTTCTATTTTATCAACGGTTTTTTCAAGTATATTGTGAATGCTTTGCGGGCCATCACTACTTTTTGTACGTTGCTCAGCAATTTTAAATACTTTGCTCTCAGCAAAGTCGAGTAAATCGTGACTTGTGCGCCCTTCTGGGTTAAAGCCTGCCTCAGCAATTTCATTGGCGACACCAATCATTTCACGCACAACTGCACGCTCGCGTACAATGCTAGCGTAAGCATCAATATTAGCAGCACTTGGGGTGTTTTTAGCTATTTCGGCTAAATACGCAAAGCCGCCAATCCCTGAAAGCTGATTATTTTTTTCTAAACTTTCAGAAATAGTAATTAAATCAATCGGATCGCCAATTTCAGCCAGTGCTGTCATTGCCTCAAAAATAAGCTTATGGGTACGGGTATAAAAGTCCTGTGACACAACAAGTTCAGCTACGCGATCAAATGCTTGATTATCAAGCATTAAACCACCTAAAACAGATTGTTCAGCTTCTATTGAATGGGGAGGAACTTTAAGAGTGTCGACTTGCTTATCTGGTTTGGCCATAACTTCACAGTACTAAAATTGAATGGCTCTATTCTATCGACTTGGCGGGGCTGTGCAAATAGCAAAGCAGGAAATCTTTCCTGCTTTTTGTAACTTAAAATAAAATGGATGATTATTGACGCTTAAGTCCAATCGTCCCACTTATGGTATTCATTTCTACACTGGCATCGGTGCCATTAGTATTAAACTTAATTCCACTGGCTGGGCCATATTTGGCTTTTTGCACTTGGTCGCTCGTTAGCTGGTTGTCAATTTTACCGCCGGCATGGGCTTGCACTTCAAATTGTGCCGATAAATCAGCTGGAAAGTAAAACTCAGCATTGCCACTTACAGATTCAAAACTTACATCAGCATCACTTAAAAGGCGATTAATACGCACTTCAACTTCGCCATTTACAGTGCTTATTTGTAACTCTTTGATTGCATCGAAGGTAAGATTGATATCACCGTTTACATTTTCTAAGCGAATATCATTGGCAGTCGAGTTTGATTTTATATTCCCATTAACCGCATTAAAACGAACTTCTCCGTTAGATTGCTGATCATCAATTGCGCCATTTACAGTTTCAAATTGCACTTTACCACTGAGGTTTTTTGCGTTGATGTCACCGTTAACACTAGTAAGCTTAATATCGCCGTTAAGATCATTTACTGTAATGGCGCCATTGACGACATCAATTTCAGTGCCTCTTTTTAACTCTTTTGCAGTTACTGAAGCGTTAACCCCAACATACTCCAGCGCACTGCTTTGAGGCATGAAAATAGTTAGCGTTGAGCCATTATTGTTATTATCCCAATTTGAAAGATCAGGCATTTTGACAATAAACTGAGTTTTATTACCTTGTGTTTTAAGAGTGTAGCCTTTTGCTTTATCATCAAGCTCGCCGCTCACTTTAAATTGATTTTTCTCCCAGCCCATTATATTTACATTACCGCGCTGATTTTCTATATGAATAACGCCACCGTTTGGCACTTCAATTTGTTGTTCTATTTTTTCACCGGCAAATACAGCCATTGGTAGTAAAGCGATTCCAAGTATTATTGCTTTCATTTATTTCTCCTAGATTTGTTGCCAACGCGGTGCATGCACCTTGTTAATTAAGTCGAGTTGTTGTTGATATACTTGCGCTAACATAGACAGTAGCGCCTTATTTTGTGGTTCATTTTCAAGTGTTTGCTTTATAGCCTGCTCAGCATCTTCAAGTTCTTGTAGCTGCACTTGCCAGTTATCTGTTAGTGCCGCTTGGCTTTGGTATTGAACAAGTAAACTTTGTTTTTGTTTAGTAAAAAACTCACTCATCGCCACAGCGGTATTTGTCTCTGGAGATGTAAAAAACAGCATAGTGCTAACCAAAGCAGCCACACAACATGCTGCAATAGCAGTTAGCTTCGGCCAAACTACACTATTAACTTTACTTGTCTGCTTATTAGTCATTATGGCGCGCTCAATCCCATCCCACAGCTCTTTATCGGGTGTTATATTTTTATTTAACTGTGTTAGCGACTCATTTAAGTAGTCATCAAAATTTGTTTTACTCATTTTCGTACCACTGTTTTAATAATTGCCTTGCACGATGATATTGCGCCTTACTAGAGCCTACCGCCATACCTAGCAAGGTTGCTATTTCTTCATGCCTATAACCTTCAACGGCATACAGTACAAATACCATTCTTGCGCGCTCAGGCAGCCTAACGATTAATTTATCTAAGCCATTTAAGCCATTGCAGTCATTTGCAGATTGCTCATCCATACCGCTTTGTTCAAAGCTAATAACTTTATTAAGCCAATGTTTTTGCTTACGCACATAGCTAATAGCAATATTACTGGTGACACTGTAAAGCCAGGTAGAAAATTGCGAACGCCCATCAAATTGCGCTATTTTGTGCCATACCTGTACAAATACTTCTTGGGTTGCATCTTGCGCATGCCCCTCATCGGCTATTAGCCTCAGGCATAAGCCATAAACTTTTGCTTTATGCATGTCATAGAGCGCTTTATAGGCTAACTGGTCGCCGTTTTTAACTTGATCAATAAGCATTTGCTGCACTTGATCAGTTATTGGCTGATTAGCGTCCATTAACATCGCAAATTTTTCCTGTTTATAATTATGTAATTGCAATTTAACTTATTAGACGTGAGAAGAAATAGAAAGGTTTAAATGAAATAGAAAATATTTGTAGAAAATGAAGCTTTATTTTAAAGATGTGTTTGATTTTACCCACAACAAACAATTTATTACTTTGGGTTATAAATTTTAGACACAAAAAAACCGTGCAAAGCACGGTTTTTTTAGCTTAATATTTAAAATTAAGCTTCAGCAATAACGATTACTTTAATAGTAGCTGTTACGTCTGAGTGTACTGCGATTGCAACGTCAAATTCGCCAGTCTCACGGATAGTACCTAGAGGTAAACGAACTTCTGATTTAGCAACTTCAACACCAACAGCTGAGATAGCGTCAGCGATGTCACGAGTACCGATTGAACCGAATAATTTACCTTCGTCACCAGCTTTAGATACTAATGTAACTTCTGCTAATGCTTCAAGTTTGTCAGCGCGTGCTTGTGCTGCAGTTAACTGTTCAGCGATTTTTGCTTCTAGTTCTGCGCGACGTGCGTCAAACGTTTCAATGTTTGCTTTAGTTGCAGGAACTGCCTTACCTTGTGGGAAAAGGAAGTTACGTGCGAAGCCAGATTTAACAACAACCTGGTCACCTAGGCCACCTAGGTTAGCGATCTTATCTAGTAGAATAACTTGCATGTTTCTACACCTTTTAAAAACGTGTTAATCCGCTGCTTACTTATGTAAGTCAGTGTATGGAAGAAGGGCTAAGTAGCGAGCACGCTTAATAGCAGTTGCTAGCTGGCGCTGGTATTTAGCGCTAGTACCTGTGATACGGCTAGGTACGATTTTGCCACTTTCTGTAACATAGTTTCTAAGAGTAGCTAGATCTTTGTAATCGATTTGTTGTACGCCTTCCGCTTTAAAGCGGCAGAACTTACGACGTCTGAAATAACGTGCCATGAGATTAATTCCTCAAATAATTCTTTCTATATGCTGAGCATGCAAAACCAATTGGCTAAGGCCGTTACGACCTTCGTGGCGATTTAAAAAACCACTCACTTGCAATGCCTGCCCAACGTGCAAATGTTGAGTCTGTTGTTGCATTTGCTTACCACTGGCAACCACCTGAAGCCTCACATAACTATTACGGTTAAGATCTGCTTCAACTTGCATTGATTTATGTTCTACAACAAAAATACAATGCGGTATGCCCGCGGGGCTTTGGCTAAACTTGGGTGTTTTACAAACAACCCCCGATATAACCAGCTGATTCGTATATGGGCTAACCATTATAGTAACTGCTGACTACGTGCCATGCTAGGACTCAAAACAATTAAGCAGCTGGTGCTTCTTTCTTCTCTTCTCTTACAAGAGGAGACGCTTCAGTTACAGCGTTTTTAGTACGCATAACTAAGTTACGAAGCACTGCATCGTTGTAGCGGAAAGTAGTTTCTAGCTCGCTGATTACTTCAGTTGGTGCTTCAACGTTCATAAGAACATAATGAGCTTTATGAAGCTTGTTGATTGGGTAAGCCAGTTGACGACGGCCCCAGTCTTCAAGACGGTGGATAGTACCACCTGCTTCAGTGATAGAACCAGTATAACGTTCGATCATACCAGATACTTGCTCACTCTGATCAGGGTGAACCATGAATACGATTTCGTAATGACGCATGGATATTCCTTACGGTTAATAGAGCCTTCTACCGTTTCGGCCGGTCGGTTTAAGGCAAGGAATTAATAGTTTAAAAGCCGAAATGAGCGCGCATTTTACGCTTAGTAGGATAATTAAGCAAGCAGGTTTTTAAGCTTTAATAGATAAGCGTTAAAGGGTTCGGGGTTCGGGGTTCGGGGTTCGGGAAGAGATTATTGGATGCTCCCTTTATATCAATAAGTAAAATAAAGATAAGTGTTTAAATTTTTTGTGGTAGACGCCGAGCTTGAAAAGCATAGCTTTAAATTATTTAAGCTCTACATTTGCTTCTAAAATATAAACATTTACTCAAACCTAAAGCCGTGCAATTATTGAGCAACACATTATTTAATAAGGATATTTATGAAGCTTTTACTATCGCTTGTGTTAATAGTTACTTTTAGTACACCTGTTTTAAGCTATGCAGACACCGCTACAACCGACATAACCGTTGGTAAAAAAGTCATTCTACAATCAAAAATACTTAACGAAGACAGACCTATCAGAATATTCATACCTGACAATGTAAAAGACGATCAGCCGCTCTATGTTATTTATTTACTTGATGGTGTTGAGCACTTTCATACGGCGTCTGGCGTTATAAAATCCCTTGTTGATTACGAGCAGATACCTAATGCAATGCTTGTTGCTATTGATACAACCAACCGTGTTCGTGATTACTTACCTAAAGTACAAGGTGAGCCTAAAACGGAGTTTCAAACCTTTGTTAAAAATAAATGGCCTGACGCAGGGCAAACCGATAATTTTTTAAAGTTTGTGTCTGATGAGCTCATGCCCTATATAAATAGCAACTACCCAACTAATGGTTACAACACCTTAATTGGTCATTCTAATGCTGGTACATTAGCGCTTTATACTTTAGTTAATCAACCGGCATTATTTAACAACTACATCGCTATAAGCCCAAATAGTTGGTGGAGTGATGAAGAGTTAAAAAGTAATATTATTAAATACACTAAAAACCCCAAAGGCGCTCAAGCGTTATTTATTAGTGTTGCAAGTGAAGGCGCACGCTTTTATACCGGCGTATTAAATACTTTAGTAAATTTAGAGCAACAAATGCCCACGCAGCTAAAATGGAAATATAAGCATTATCCTACTTTTACTCATATGGGCACCATACTTCCAGCACTTAGCGATAGCCTAATTCACTTATTTAGCGACCTAATATTTAAAGTGACTGACGAGCACGGAAAATTTGCGGATGTATCATTGATTACCGGTTACTACCAAGCACTTAGTGATAAGTACGGATTTGAGCTTAAAATTCCACAAGATGTGTACGTAGAATTTGCCCACAGCCAGCAAGAGTTTGGTAACACTAAAAAAGCTATTTCAACACTAAAACACTTTACTAACGATTACCCTAATGCTGCTTACTCTCACATGCGATTATCGCAAGGCTACACTGCTAATAAACAGTTCAAAGAGGCATTCACTAGTATGAAACACGCACTAGAACTTGCTAAACAGAACTCGCGTGACCCATTGTTAATCGATGCACTACAAGATATGGTGAATGAAGCAAAAGAGAATTTGTAGCTCATTAATTTAAAGCATTACGAGCTTCGCTTGTCGTGTCAGCAAGCTGTACGCATACACTAAAGAAAGCATTAGCCTATAAAAAAACCGATGCTTAAACTAAACATCGGTTTTTATTTTACTGAAAGCTGACAGCTAGAAACTGACCGCTTGTCTTTATCACTTCCCTATCGCTTCTTTGGCGAATAGGTGTTTGATTGGGCCTAGGTTATCAACGAGTGAAAGCCCTACTCCCCGAATCAGCTTTTTAACTGGATTGGCACCTTCAAATAACTCTTTTAGCCCTTGCATCATGGCGATGTGTTTTTGTGCGTCGAGCTTGCGAGTACGTTCGTAATCACGCAGTGTTCGTGTACTGGCAAATTCTTTGGCGTCTTGACTTAGTAGCTCAATTAAATAAGCGGCGTCTTTTAGGCCCAGATTCATACCCAGCCCTGCCAATGGATGAATGGTATGCGCTGCATCGCCCATTAACACCACCTTGCCATTAACCCATTGTTGGGCGTAACGCATTTTAAGAGGGAACGCGACGCGCTTACTTTGCACTTCACATAAACCGCACTGCCCATCTATTGCAGCCATTACTGCTTTGTTAAAAGTAGTGTCGTCCATTGCTAACAATTCATCACAATGATTCGGGCTGGTTGACCACACAATTGAATGAGTATGCTCATCGCTTAGTGGTAAAAACGCTAGTGGCCCGGTTGGTAAAAACACTTGGCGTGCGGTATTTGCGTGTGACTCTTTGGTTTTAACTGTCGCTACTAACGCATGGTGATCGTAATCTTTAAAGCTCAGCGCCATATTAAACTGTTTACGAATCGCTGAATTTGCGCCATCGGCCGCCACCAGCAACTTAGCAATAATAGGTTCGCCAGTTTTTAAATTAATAAATACGTCAGACTCACTTTGATGTATTTGCTGATACTCAGTATCAAACATCACTGTGGCATTACTTTGTTGCTCAAGCTCTTTTATTAGCGCAAAGCGAATAATATCGTTTTCAACAATGTGCCCTAAATGCTCAAGCTCAAGTTGCTCGTTATTAAAGGTTATTTTTCCAAAGCTGTCGGCATCGCGTACATCCATGTGCGTATAAGCACAAGCACGCTCAGCTATTATGTGTGGCCATACATTTAACTGCTCGAGCAAAGTTTGGCTGGCAATACTCAATGCGCTTACACGTAAACCATAGTCATCGCTCGGTGGAGCTTGAGTTGGCGCTGCATCTAACACAACAACACTGATATTCGCTTTAGCAAGCCCTAGCGCCAGCGTTAAACCTACGCAGCCACCACCCACTATACAAACCTGTACTTGTTTCATAAACGTGTACCTTGTTTAACTTGTCCCATTAACTGTTTAGTCAATGGGGCTTTAAATGCGGGGAATAAATCCATTGAAAATAGCCCAATACTACGACCAAGCGCTAACACCCGTGATGAGTTTGAAAAAAGTCGAACCAAGGCATCGGTCAATGTCATCACGGTGTTTATATCATCACTGCGCTTAATTGAATATTGACGAGTAAAGGCATAACTCCCTAAATCATGTTCACTGTTTGCTATTAAGTTACTAAGCACTTGTACGTCGCGCAGCCCTAAATTAAAGCCTTGACCTGCAATTGGGTGAATGGCGTGTGCCGCGTTACCTATTACCACAGTACGGTGCGCCGTCAACGATTCGATTTGCCCATAAACCAGCGGATAACTGGCGCGCATACCGACTTTTATAAATTGCCCTGCACGATAACCAAAGGTGGTTTGCAGTACGCTTAAAAAGTCTGACTCAGTTAATGCCATATGCTGCTCAATATGCTCTTGACGCATACACCATACTAACGAATAACGGTTATTACTCATGGGTAATAAGGCCATTGGGCCGTTTTGGGTAAAACGCTCAAACGCATGATGGTTATGTCCACCAGCTACTTCTATATTGGCAATAATCGCGCCTTGTTCATAAGGCTGGGCATTAAAACCTAAGCCTAGTAAGTGACGGGTTGGCGATTGTGCACCGTCGGCAATCACTAACAGCTTAGCGCTTAGTTTTTCATTACTTTGTAATGTAAGTTCATTACTTTCGGCATTTTGTTTTATCGCCGTTACGCTATTAGGGCAAAAAAGCGATATATTTGATTGCGTTAAACGTTGATGCAGCGCTCTGCCAAATGGGTTTACCTCTACCACATAGCCTAATGAGGGTTTTGCAAATTCATCACACTGTATGTGGGTTTTACCAAAGTGCCCTTTGTCTGACACACTGACTTTTTTTATGGCCGCCGCATAGGGAGCGTTTATTTCAAACAAATTGAGGCTTTGTAAATACTCCACCGACTGCTGTGCAAGTGCGATGCTTCTGTCGTCAAAACTTGGGTGATAATCTGTGGTTACTTGGTTTGCTTCAACCACGGCAATATGTAGGCTGGGATTTTTTTTACTTATACTCAGTGCGCAACTTGCGCCCACTAAACCACCGCCAATAATTACAACATCAAACTGCTTAGCCACTTTTATCTCCAAGCTTATGCGTTTTTAGCGCTTTGCATTAACGCTTCTATTTCGCTAATTTTTTTAGGCACGGTAATCGTTAAGTTTTCGTGACCAGACTCAGTTACTAATAAGTTATCTTCAATACGAATACCTATGCCTTGGTATTTTTTGGGTGCGTTTGAATCTTTACTAATATAAAGCCCAGGTTCAATGGTCAGTACCATACCAGGTTCAAAAGCACGCTCTTGGTTATTAACCTTGTAATCGCCCACATCGTGAACATCGAGTCCTAACCAATGACCAAGACCATGCATGTAATATTCTTTACAGGCACCTTGCGCCATTAGCTCATCAAAATCGCCGGTTAAAATACCTAAATCGAGTAACCCTTGGGTTAGCACTTGCATAGCTAATTTATTAGCCTGCGATAAGTAGCCACCGGGCTTTACTTCGCTAAAAGCGACTTCTTGCGCTTTGAGTACAATATTATAAAGCGCAGCTTGCTCAGTGCTAAATTTACCGTTAACGGGGAAAGTACGGGTAATGTCGGCTGCGTAACCTTGTAGCTCACAACCTGAATCAATCAGCACTAGGTCGCCATTGTTTAATACATCGCTGTTTTGGGTGTAGTGCAAAATATTAGCGTTATCGCCACTACCGACAATAGTGCCATAAGCTGGATATGGCGCACCGTTCATTGCATAGTGATGATGAAGCTCTGCCTCTAATTGAAACTCGGTTGCGCCAACGTGGGAAAAGCGCATGGCACGCATGTGTGCTCGGGCACTTATTTCACAGCCTTCACGCATAATGTTAATTTCACTTGGCGATTTAAATAGGCGCATCTCGTGTAATAGCGGACGAATATCTTTAAGGGTACTCGGTGCTGTATCGCCTTTTTTGGGGGCACTACGCAAAGTATTGAGCATTGAAAAGACTTTGCCGTCGAAGGCAGGATACGTCCCTTGTGCATAAAATAAAATCTGTTGGCCGTTCACCAAATTCAATAATTGTTCATTTAGCTCACTAAGTGCATAAGTTTTGTCGAATAAGTATTCGCTTTGTGCTTTTTCAAAACCAATGCGTCTGCCGTGCCATACCTCTGCAAGTTTGTCTTTATCTAAACAAAATAATAGTGAGGGTGTATCACTGTTTTTGCAAAGCACCAACACGGCATCGGGTTCGTTAAAACCAGTTAAGTAAAAAAAGTCACTGTCTTGTCGAAAGGGATAATGAGTATCACGGCTGCGCGTGAGTTCTGTTGCTGCGGGAATTATAGCAATACTGTTATTATCCATTGCCGCCAATAAACGCTCGCGGCGCGCTTTAAACTCTGACTTTTGTATTTCAACCATTAATAACTAACCCATTATTTTTATTGTGTTGCTCAATTAATGCAGTGTTTTTTTATTGCTTTGTGGATTTTGCTCTTTGCCTAGCTCAGCAAAACACAATAGCGCCGATACGCGGACGTACTCAATCACTTCATGCAGTGCTTGGCTATCTTCTTCGGTTTCTTCAAAGGTTGTATCTAGGCGTGTAATCTCGCTAAAGTCGCTGATCACTTCTTTTACATCTGCCGACAGCTTGCCATAATCTTTTTGCTTTAAGCCAAAACCCAACATAAACCCAGCTACCCATGATACGAGCCCGTTGGCCTGATCGATGAGTGTTTCGTCATCACTAGGTAAAAACAAGTCAAATTGAAACTCTTCGTTATTAAAACTTTCAACCACTTGTTGATAAATTTGGCCAAAAAACTGTTTTAAATCGTTGCTAAACGACTCGCCATCATTAAATACGTCGCTCAGTAAGCCTAAGTATTCTTTATCGTCAATGCTTAGCCCACAAGCAAGTAAGCCGCTAATAACGCCATGCGCTTCTGCGGGTGATACAAATATTTCGTTTTTCTCTAAAAGAAGTTGGGCTTTTTCGTAATCTGGTAAGTTATTCATAATGACGTCTTCGCTTTGCTAATTAAAGCAATGCTACCACTCGATAAAAAGCAACTCCAATGAATTCTATAACTGAGGTCAAAAGCAAGCGATTGAAAAGCAAATTGAGTTCAAAAAGCAATCTTAAAAGTAAATATAAGATTAGGGTCTGTTGACCCTTCAAGGTTAAATTTGCAGCAATCTGTTTGGTATTTAAGCAAGGCAGAGCCTATGTGGTGTGGTTATTCCCCATAAATAGGCGATAACGCAGCATCAATGCCAAACAGGCCTGCCCGAAGAGTTCTGCCTAGGGGCGATTTACTCTTTGTTGCCTACATGGATGTAGGTCTGTCTCTTATACACAAGTCTTTGAATAT
>NZ_JBEOOG010000089.1:0-15696 GCF_040308965.1 Pseudoalteromonas sp. MER144-MNA-CIBAN-0113 | reverse complement strand
TTTTTCACCCAAATTTGTATGCTTATTAGCATAACATTTCTTTCTTAATGGGTGGCCAAATTAACTATGCCACTACAGAAAAAGCGTAAATGCTTACCTGTATAAAAACGTTGATAATCAGGAAGACCATCACCACCTTTCACATTAAGTTTTGTTACCTTAGAATTATCTTTAGCAGATGATTGAGTAATTCTAGTTTCTTTCTTCTTTGCCATTAATACTTCACTTTAAAAACACGGTTGAATTATAGTATTCATTATCTAAATCATAAACTAATAAAGTATACTATTTATATGTCTTTTCGTATTATATTCTGTCCGCTGAAATTATTGTAATTACCTTAGGGACTGTGGCTGGGGCTACGTTAATGAATCAAGCACTGGTGCTAAGTGTTATTGCCATCATCATGACAATTGGTGTTTATGGACTGGTAGCTGGAATTGTAAAACTTGATGATGCTGGATTGTATTTACTTAACCAATCAAAACTCTCTGCAAATAAATTTAAAGAATTACTGGGTAAAGGCCTACTTGCAGCAGCTCCCCGACTTATGCAGTTTTTAGCCTTTGCAGGTACAATCGCCATGTTTTTAGTGGGGGGTGGAATTTTAGTGCATGGTGTTGAGTTACTGCATCATACGCAGATTGATATCACACATTACGCCCAGTCAACTTTAGGTGGGGTAGGTGAGATGCTAGCCCCTTTAGTATTTGATGGCTTACTTGGTGTGGTTGCGGGTTTGGTTATTGTTATTATGCATGTAATCTATACTAAGCTCTTTAAAACCCATAGTAGCGCGGCGTAATCGCGCTACTTTACATTATTCACATTGTGCACTTTTACATAATTGCTCAAGCTCGTGTTTAGCTTTGCTATTACCTTGAGCAATGGCTTTTTTATACCAATAAATAGCTTGTGGGGCGTTTTTCTCAGTGCCTTGCCCGTCGCGATACATTTGCGCCAGATTTAGTTGCCCCCATTGAGAACCTGTTTGCGCTGCAAGAGTAAAGCTTTCTAGCGCTTCATCGTATTGCCCATCTTTGTGGTACATAATTCCTTGTTGATTATTTTTATCGAGCTTTACTCCTTTATATAAAGGTTTTGGCTGTGGCGGAAACATCACAAATCCACCATATAAACTATTTGCATAGGGGCGCAGCACGTCGAATATAATGTCATCCTTGTATAAGCGTTTTATTTCATTACGAGGTAGGGTGATGGTTTTAGACGAAAAGTAATCTCTTTGCACTAATAAACTTGCACGCATTGCTGTGGTTATAGCACTGCTGCGCTTATAGCTGTAATTACTCACCTGAAACGTTATAAATTGCTGATCAAAGCTCAGCACTTGCGCGACTTTTAAATTAGTCAGTGTCCACGGTTCATGAGTGAATTTATCGGCCTTTACTAAATAGGTGTCGTAGGCTTTGGGGTTGGTTAAATAACTTTGTTTTAGCGCCTCAGCATTAAGGTGTTTTTGGTAAAAAAATAACAATACCCACAGCAATAAAACTAACCCAATACAGTATTTGGGTAGGCTTAGCTTTTCGAACAGGGGTAACTTTTTAATGCTTGTAGGCTCACAATGTCCACATTGATAGCACTCGCGTTTATAGCTCAACTTTATCGGAACTATAGGAAGAATAGTAAAGCGCAAAAAGCGGCTTTGGTTAACTAAGTGATAGCTGTTACTTTTGCAATTAGGGCAGCACTGTACTTGTGTAAAATGAGGAAAAGACTCACTGGTATTGAAAAGCAGCATGAAAATACGCTCCCTGTTTTAATTCTCTTTAAGTTAAAACAATGAGCGTATTAGTTAAAGCAGCAAACTGTAAGTAATTATGTCAGTTACTCTTTAGTGCGTGCTTTTGGTTTAATGGTCGTTTTAGCGTCGGCGGCCATTAACGCAAATACAGCATAAGCAGCGGTGTTTTGACGAAGTTTAGCGGGTGTTACTTTATCAAGGGTGTCATCCGCTGTATGGTGGTAATCAAAGTAGTCAGTACCATCTTGTGCCAGTTCAAAAATAGGTGCAGAAACTGCATTTTTAAATGGGATGAGATCGGGTCCGCCTTTAGCTTCATTTTGGCCAATGTATTCAATATTTAATGGCGCAAGCTCTTTGGCAATCGCGCGCACTACTGGCAGTGAAGCTGCGTTTACATTTGATTCAAAGCCATAAACTATATCAGCACCAAAGTCAGACTCTGCAGCAGCCACAATGTTATTAAGCTCATTTTTATGCTTTGCAAAATACGCTTTTGCGCCCCAAAGGCCGAGTTCTTCAGCTGCAAAAAGCACAACGCGAATACTGCGCTTAGGACGTTTTACATCACTAATATGCTTTGCTGCTGCTATGGTTAAGGCAACGCCAGCGCCATCATCCAGAGCGCCAGTACCTAAATCCCACGAATCTAAGTGTCCACCAATAAGTACATATTGCTCAGGGTTTTCAGTACCATTAAATTGGCCAATGACGTTATAACCAGTGCCCTCGCCTAGGTTTTCGGTTTGTACATTAATATTAACCGACACGTCTTTGTTTAATGCGACTAATCGTGCTATTTGGTCAGCATCAGGATTGGCAATAGTCACGTTAGGTATTTTAGTTACCCCTTCTTTATAATAGCTACCGCCGGTATGTGCAAAGCGATGGTGGCCAGTGCTAACTGAGCGCATCATATAGGCAACGGCGCCTTTTTTAGCTGCTTCAATTGCTCCGGTAGCACGGGCTTTTACCGCGGGGCCATAACCATTGCCGTCAATATCACGGTTCATACGGTAATTAATATAAGCAATTTTACCTTTTAAGCTATTCGCCGGTGCAGCTTTTAATTCGTCAAGGGTTTCGAATAAGACGACAGGTGCGCTGATCCCCTCTTTGGGTGTACTAATGCTGTTACCCAGTGCTGTTAAATGCAGAGGTTGCTCGCTTGGAGTGAGTATTTTTCCGCTTTCGCTATAGCGACGCCATTCAGGGAAGGTTGCTTCTTCTAACCAGACTTTATCAAAGCCCAATTCATCAAACTTTGCTTTTGCCCAAGCAACGGCTTTCTTATCGTTTTCGGTGCCAGGTAGGCGCGGTCCTATTTCAGTGGTGAGTGATTCTAGTAATTGATAGCTTAAATCACTTTTAAGGGCGGTGGTGCGCACCTCATCTACTTGTTGTAGCTGTTTTGCAGTGAATTCACTGTTGTTGGCGCTTACCGTCATGCTGGTGGTAAATAGGAGTGCTGTGAGCAATTGTTTCATATTCAGAGAGCCTTTGTAATGATTAACACCATTAAAGCATGTAACAAAGAGGATAAAAAATAGATGAGATGAGTAGGCTATTCAGTGGGTTCAAAAGTCAGTTCAAAAAAAAGCCCACCTCAAATTGAGGTGGGCTATGGGTTTTTAAAGTTTGTATTTAAAAGCTAAATTGCGCTGCTAAACGCACGTTTGTGCCTTCACCTACCGTCACGTTATTTAATCCACCACCGGCTAGGTAGTTTTTATCGAATAAGTTTTCAATGTTTAAACGCAGGTTAATATCTGTATTACTTACCTTAAGTGCGTATGTTGCGCCAACATCAACACGGGTATATCCCTGTTTTGTTACTGTATTGGCATTATCGGCAAAACGTTCACCTTCATAAAAAGCGCCGGCATTAAAAGCAATGGCGTCGTTGAGTTCATAACGGGTCCAAAGTGAGGCTGACCACTTTGGCGCATCGGTTGGGCGCTTACCTTCTAATTCTTCATCTCGTTCATAGTTAGCATCTAAATACATGGTTGATGCCATAACAAATAAACGATCGGTAGCAGCACCTTGTGCAGAAAGTTCAAAGCCTTTATGGCGTTGTTCACCTGCTTGCGTGGTTATGCTGGTTATATCACCAATAGGGTTAATCAGATTTTCGCTCACTAAGGTGCCTGTTTTACTAATATCAAATAGGGCGCCGCTAAGCATTAATCGGTCATCAAACAGTTGCCATTTAACCCCAACTTCTCGTTGCTCAGAAGTAATGGCATCGAGTTTCATGCCATTATTAACATCATTTTCATTTTCTAATGTTTCGTTTTGCGGCTCAAATCCTTCCGAGTAACTTGCGTATACGGTTGCTGATGCATTTGGATGGTAAAGTACGCCGACCTTAGGTACGAACGATTCGTTATTGCTGTTTTCTTTACTTTGTTTATCGTAACGACCACCTAGCGATACTTGCCATTCTGGTGAGAATGAAATTAAGTCTTGGATATAAATCCCGTAATAGTCGTAAGCAGACGAGCTAATAGTGTCATCTGACTTGTAACTTATATTAGGGCGATTAGGCTCATTTTGACCGGCAGAAAAATTAATCGTATCAGCAGATGTACGTAATTGGCCGTAGTAATAATCCAGTGAGTTAGCGCCTATAAGTAATTGATGATGCACACCCAAGGTTTCAAATTCGCCAATAAAGTCGATAAAAGCAGTTTTAAACTGCCAATCATCAAAGCGATCGTAAGGACGTGACTGGTAACTATCACCTTCGATAAAGTCACTTGGCTTACGTGGTGCTGACTCAAAGCGCTGACGTTCAAACGTTTGCTCGTTGTAGCCTAAATTTACCTGCCAGTTGTCGGTTAAAAATACCTTAAAATCAATACCCATGTTTTCAACAGTAATATCGGTAAAGGCCCATGACATATCACGAATTGTTTTGTCATCGCCAATAATGTTGGCATCATTATCTATCCAAGCGCCAGTATCTAAGCCTGCTTCGTCATCAGTGCGATCATAATGCACGCGCACTAAGGCGTTATCGCTAATATCGTAATCAACCACTAAGGCACCTAAAAAGCGATCGCGTTCACGGTTATCACCGTTTTGGTATTCTCGCCAGTATTCAACATCTTGTTTTACTAATACACCACGGGCACGTAGATCTTCAGCCTCGGTAAGTGCGCCGCCAGCATCAAGCATAAAGCGAGTTGAACCATGCTGATCAACATCGGCACTGGCATTAAATAACGTTTGCGCAGTCGGTTTTTTGGTTACCATATTCACTAGGCCGCCAGGCCCTGATTGCCCGTATAAAATACTTGAAGGGCCTTTAATAACTTCTACTTGCTCTAAAATCTCAATGGGTTGCTGGTAATGAGACCAATGCTGGTGGCCATCACGCAGGTAGCCGGTTGATGAACTTAATTCAAAACCACGTAAGTTAAACACTTCTCTGTTTCGTTGTTTAGAGCCCGGCGTTAAACTCGCGTCATTACTTAGCACTTCACCTAAGGTTGTTGCTAGTTGTTCATTAACTATGGTGTCTGTAATAACAGTGACTGACTGTGCGGTATCGAGTAATGAGGTAGAGGTTCTCATTGCACCACTGGCATTATCTACTTTGTAGTCGTTGAAGTAACTGCCTTTAACTTCAATACGTTCTATATTTGCGGTGTTGGCAAGTGCATTTGCAGAGGTGCTGGCTAAAAGTGCGATAAAAAGAGGGTTAAGTTTCATTAGTAGCTTCCGGCTTAGGGTTATTAGAATAGTAAAACGTCGCAGATCTTAATGAAAATAACTATCATTTGCAATATCTTTATTTGCACTTTTAATCGTGCGTTGTTAATGGTTGCCAATTGTTAATTCTGCTATTATTAGCAGCATATTTATTGAGACTTTTCTCAAGTTATTTTTTTGCTATGGAATTTACTGTGACTGCAACTGCTTTTTCATCGTTGGCCTTACCTTCTGGGTTAGTTGATAATTTATCAACACTCGGCTACACCCAAATGACTCCTGTACAGGCACAAAGCCTGCCTCCTGTTTTAAGTGGTAAAGATATTATTGCCCAAGCGAAAACAGGCTCAGGTAAAACAGCGGCATTTAGTCTGGGCGTTTTAGCCAAGCTGAATGTTAAACGCTTTCGTATTCAGTCGTTAGTGCTGTGCCCAACCCGTGAGCTTGCAGAGCAGGTGGCTGTTGAAATGCGCAAATTAGCACGCGGTATTCATAATATTAAAATTTTAACTTTGTGTGGCGGGGTATCAATTGGTCCTCAAATTGGCTCACTTGAACATGGTGCGCATATTATTGTAGGTACACCAGGGCGAGTTGACGACCATATCCGTAAAGGTACATTGCGTTTAGATGATGTTGAAACGCTGGTACTTGATGAAGCCGACCAAATGCTTGATATGGGTTTTCAAGACACCCTCGATGCCATAATTGAGTGTATTCCAACAAATCGTCAAACATTGTTATTTAGCGCGACTTTTCCAAAATCAATCGAAGCCATTGCAAAGCGTGTTCTGAGCAACCCTGAAATGATTAAAGTAGAAGAGCAGCAAGAAAAAAGCACTATCAAGCAATACTTCTATAAAATGGATAATAATAAGCAACGTTATCCAACCCTTAAATTACTATTACTTAAATTTACCCCACAAAGTTGTGTGGTGTTTTGTAATACCAAGGTAGAAACACAGCAAGTATGTGATGATTTAGCCGATGAAGGCTTCAGCGCCGTTGCATTGCATGGCGATTTAGAGCAGCGTGACCGTGAGCGAACACTGATTCATTTTGCCAATAAGAGTGCGTCTATTTTAGTGGCAACCGATGTAGCAGCACGCGGCTTAGATATTGATGATATGGACATGGTAATTAACTATCACTTAGCGCATGATCCACAAACGCATGTTCACCGTGTAGGGCGTACCGGGCGAGCGGGCAAAAAAGGCATTGCGTGTTCTATTTACGGTGATGCTGAGCAATTTAAAGTAGCGCAAATTGGTGACCACTATGAGCGTGATTTTACCCCTGAGCCAATGCCATCTTATAACCTATTAGATAAGCCTCCATACAAACCTGAAATGGTGACATTGATGATAGATGCGGGTAAAAAGCAAAAAGTGCGTGCCGGCGACATTTTAGGCGCATTAACAGGTAAAGATGGTATAGCAGGGCGCCAAGTGGGTAAAATTAATGTACTTGATAACGTGGCTTTTGTCGCGGTAGAGCGTAACTCATCTAAACCCGCGTTACGTAAATTAACCGAAGGCAATATTAAAGGGCGTAAAATCCGTGCTCGTCGCCTGACGCGCTAGTTTTACGTTTTAAGATGAGCAGCTCGCCTTGAGTTGCTCATATTCCATTTTTAATTGTTTAAACACTTCATTATCACCCCCTTGTTTGTCTGGATGATGCTGAACGGCTAGTTGTCGCCAACGCTTTTGTAATGTTTTTAAGGTAATTGGTTGTACTAATTGCCAGCGAGCGATTAATTGCTGATGTTGCTGAGCACTTAAAGGCGCTTCATGTTGTTTAGGCTTACTGAAACGTTGCCAAAAGCTATCTAATAATGCGTTAATTTCTGCTGTTGATGTTTCAAAGTTTTGCCAGTTTAAGTAGTAGTCACGCAGCGGATCGTTTGGGTGAAGTTGGTTTTGGCGAGGGTCGCTTACCAGCTCAATATGTAAACTTTTAATCAGTAGCTGCTGTTTTGGCATAACTTGCTGCTGTAACTGATAAAGTGCATTCATAATTAAAAAATTACGTTTAAATAAATCATGCCCAGGATCAGCGGCTAAGGTATCAAGTAACCCACGTTCTTTTAGTTCCGATGCTAAAGTATGAACCATCCACACTTTTTTATTGATTAATAGTTCAAAAATCTCATCTATCAGTGGGTTAAGCATTGTTTACAATCTATTAATTGGTGTATCTTGAACAAATTATCATACACCTAAGTAACATTAAACCCCAAGGAGTGGGCGTGAATGCCTGTTTTATATTGGTCTAAATTAGATGTTTACATATTGTTTGGGTGTCATTTTATTATGGCTAGCAAGGATTAAAGGATATTTTTATGCTGACTTGGTTAAAGCGCATCTGCTTTATTGGTCTTTTGGTTGTACTGAGTGGTGCATCAAACGACGCTTTATCCAATGAGCAGACAAGTTTGTTTGAGCAGTTCGATCTTGAGCAAACATGGACTAAAAAGCACCGCCTTGCAACAGACATATTAGCTAACCCTGATCTTCCAAATTTACAACGCGTGACCATTTACAGTGATTTAGCGGAGCTGGCGTTTACACAGAGTGATTTAGCTAATGCACTAAAGTATTTTAAATTACTAGAGGCGAATAGCACCCTCAAAGAACAGCCAAAACTTTATTTTCGTGCAATTAAAATGCAAGGCGTGGTGCTTTATTATCAAGGGTTAGTGCAACAAGCGGTCGTTGATTATAATCGCGCGTTAAACATTGCCATTACCCTTAAAAGCCCGATTAAACAGGCCAACTTACTCAGTAATATTGGGCTCGCTTACTTTGATATGTATAACATGGAGCTAGCCCTCGATTATTATCAGCAAGCCAAAGTCATTTATGAAAAAGAGGGGAGCGCACAAGATAAAGCCGATATATTACATAATATTGCCGGTATTTATATTCGTCTCTCTCGGTATGAGTCCGCGCTTGAGATGTATCGTGAGGTTTTAAAAGTTTTTCAAGAGCTTGGTGATGACGATGGGGTTGCACAGGTATACGGTAACATGGGTGTGGCGTACACTGAATCGAGGCAGTACCAGTTAGCGTTGCATTACAACCAATTAGCTTTGCGCTACTATCAAAGTGTTAATAACGCCTTTCAGCTTTCGACTAAGCACACCAATTTAGCCACAATTAATCTTAAATTAAATAAATTTGATGTCGCGTTATATCATGCTAATGCAGGGCAACAGTTTGCACTTGAGGCTGATAATAAGTCGTTACTAGCGGCTGCCTTACACGTGTTATCGACTGTTCAATTTGTGCAAGGCGATACAGAAAATGCCAAAGAAACCTCAGAGCGTTCAATTACGCTTGCCAAAGAGTATAATAATGGCATGCGCATAAAAGATGGTTTGGGGGTTGAAGCGCTGATCCATGCTAGCTTAGGGGATTATGAAAAAGCGTTAAATTTGCATCAACAGTATGTTGATTATCAGCGCAGTGTTAATACCGAAGAAGCCTCAAAAGCGGTCAGTCAATTTCAAATTCAGTTTGAATCAAATCAGCTAAACCAAGAAATTAAACAATTAAAACAGCAACAATACTTACAAGAATTACAAATAGCTAAACGTTCACAGCTGACGTTCTTATTGGTGATTGTTGCCATATTGATTTTAATTACAGTAATTGCTGTTTATAAACGCCGAACAGAAAAACAAGCGAAGTTAAAGCTGAGTGAGCAAGTTGAACAGCGCACCAAAGAGCTGCAAAGTGTGGCGCAAGAACTGCGTGAAGCTAACGAGGTTAAAAGCCAGTTTTTAGCGAATATAAGCCATGAAATTAGAACGCCATTAACCGCTATTTTGGCGCAAACTGACGATCTTATTAGTGGTCAGTATAAGGCTGAGCAATTACAAGATGAGCTTAGGGTAATACAACGACAAAGTGAGCATTTAAGAAGCCTGATTAATGATGTGCTTGATTTAAGTAAAATCGAAGCAAACAGGCTAGAACTTAACATTAGCTGTTTTGATATGGTGCAATTGATCAACGATGTTCATGCTATGTTTTCTCCACAAACTAAAGCGAAAGGCTTGTCACTGATATTAGAGAGTCAGTTAGGTGATACCTATTTTACGCGGCTAGATTTAACTCGAGTAAAACAAATACTTATTAATTTATGCGCCAATGCCATTAAGTTTACTCATAAGGGGCACGTAACAATTGCTGTTAGCAAAACGGATCAAGGGCTGCTCTTTTGTATTCAAGATACCGGAATTGGTATGAGCTCCTCACAGCTTAAGCTTATTTTTGAATGCTTTAGTCAAGCAGATAACAGCATTAGCCGACGTTTTGGCGGTACCGGTTTGGGCTTGAGTTTGTCGCAGCAGTTAGCAGCGATGATGGGTGGCTATATTAGCGTGCAGAGTGAGTTTAAAAAGGGCAGTGAGTTTTCGTTCTATTTGCCTTGTATACAAGTTGAAGAGCAAGTTTGCCACGATGATATGCAGGCTAAATCGGCTGCAGGGCATAGGTTGTTATCCGGTAAGGTGGTGCTTGCTGAGGATCACAGTGATAACCGCAAACTGATCAGTCGTTATTTACACTCCCTAGGACTTGAAGTGATTGCCGTTGAAAATGGTGAGCAAGCCGTAGAGCAAAGTTTAAAACTGTATCCGGATTTGGTGCTTTTAGATATTCAAATGCCCGTTATGGATGGTATTTCTGCGTTTGAACTACTCAAACAATGTGGCTATGAGCAGCCTATTTTAGCGTTAACGGCCAATGCCATGAGCCACGAGATTGACCACTACTTATCACTTGGTTTTAGCGATTATTTAGCAAAACCAATAGACAAAGAATCTTTTTACACTGTTTTAGCTAAATACTTAAGCTCAGCAAATGAGGATTCATCGACAGAAAGTATCCATGTAGATATGAGTGATTTAGTAGCGAGTTTTAAACAAAGCCTGATTACAGAAAGTGAGCTAATTGAACAGCATTTTAAAGTTGGAGATTATAAATCGCTGCAAAAAGATAGCCACCGAGTTTTAGGTGCGGCACAAATGTTTGAGTTTAAAGAAATAGCATTAGTGGCAAAAGCACTAGATGATGAATTACTTCAGTCACAAATTAACACTCAAAAGTTAACAACATTAGTAAATGACTTGCTGGTACTGCTTAAGCAATACGGATAAGCTGATTTACTCTAAAAATAAAAAAGACACCATCTGGTGTCTTTTTTATTTAAAAACGTTTATTTAACCAGCGTTCAGATTACTGACGTTTCATCGAATCAAAAAACTCATCGTTGGTTTTACTCATCGATAGTTTATCGATTAAAAATTCCATGGCATCAATTTCTGACATGTCATGGACTATCTTACGTAAAATCCACAGCTTTTGGAGCTCATCAGGCTTAGTAAGTAATTCTTCACGACGCGTACCAGAACGGTTAAAGTCGATAGCTGGGAATACACGTTTTTCCGCAATTTTACGGTTAAGGTGTAGTTCCATGTTACCCGTACCCTTAAACTCTTCGTAGATAACTTCATCCATTTTAGAGCCGGTATCAATAAGCGCAGTCGCAATAATTGTTAAGCTACCGCCTTCTTCAACGTTACGTGCAGCACCAAAGAAACGTTTAGGCTTATGTAATGCATTAGCATCAACACCACCGGTCAATACTTTACCTGATGATGGAATAACGGTGTTGTAAGCACGTGCTAAACGTGTGATTGAATCAAGTAAAATCACCACGTCTTTTTTGTGCTCAACTAAGCGCTTTGCTTTTTCGATAACCATTTCAGCAACCTGTACATGGCGAGATGCTGGTTCATCGAATGTTGATGCAATAACTTCACCTTTTACTAGGCGTTGCATCTCAGTCACTTCTTCCGGACGTTCATCAATAAGTAAAACCATTAATGTAACATCAGGGTGGTTATGTGTGATTGATTGCGCAATATTTTGTAGCAACATGGTTTTACCCGCTTTTGGCGGTGCTACTAATAAACCACGTTGGCCGCGGCCAATGGGTGACGCTAAATCAAGAACTCGTGCGGTAATATCTTCTTTACTGCCGTTACCACGTTCCATACGAAAACGTTCGTTTGCATGTAGTGGTGTCAGGTTTTCAAAAAGTATTTTAGTGCGAGAGTTTTCAGGTTTATCAAAATTAACTTCGTTTACTTTAAGTAAAGCAAAGTAACGCTCACCATCTTTCGGCGGACGAATAAGACCTGAAATAGAGTCGCCAGTACGCATACTAAAACGGCGAATTTGGCTTGGAGATACATAAATATCATCTGGGCCAGCTAAGTAAGAAGCTTCTGATGATCTTAAAAAGCCAAAACCATCTTGCAAAATTTCTAATACACCACCGCCGAAGATATTCTCTCCGCCTTTGGCATGGGATTTAAGAATAGCAAAAATAATGTCTTGCTTTCTTAAGCGGGCTACGTTTTCGAGCCCCATGGACTCAGCTAAGTTTACAAGCTCTTTTATAGACTTGTCTTTTAATTCGCGTAAATGCATATTGGTGGGTTCTTTATTACAGTTGTCATACTCAAAATCGCTTTATTAGATCGTTGAGTGAGGTTTGTTGAATATAACTAAGGATTAGTTGGCTTTATAAACTAGCAGGTCATTACTGCAGCGTCC
Source organism: Pseudoalteromonas sp. MER144-MNA-CIBAN-0113 (assembly GCF_040308965.1). NCBI lineage: Bacteria > Pseudomonadati > Pseudomonadota > Gammaproteobacteria > Alteromonadales > Pseudoalteromonadaceae > Pseudoalteromonas > Pseudoalteromonas sp. MER144-MNA-CIBAN-0113. Next base: position 3,579 of record NZ_JBEOOG010000089.1, on the reverse strand, counting down.
AGTACTTCTGTAAAATAAATAATAAAAAAAGGGCTGAGCGCCCTTTTTTTATAAATTTACACTTAGATGTTGTTTTCTAAAAACTCAACTAATTGTGTTTTTGATAGTGCGCCTACTTTAGTTGCAGCCACTTGACCATCTTTGAAAAGTAGTAGTGTAGGAATACCACGAATACCAAATTTAGGTGGAGTACCTGCGTTTTGGTCAATGTTTAATTTAGTAATCGTTACACGGCCATCAAATTCCTCAGCAACTTCGCTTAGAATTGGGGCGATCATTTTACACGGTCCGCACCATTCAGCCCAAAAGTCTACTAGTACAGGTTTGTCTGATTGTAATACGTCAGCTTCAAAGCTATCGTCGGTAATTTGGATTATTTTCTCGCTCATTGCGCTCTCCGGTTTAGTTAGGCGAAATATTTAGTGCGTATTTAAACACTCTTGTTTCTTATTGCAAGTTTAAACGTTATGCTTAAACGCTATGACTAAGACACATTTGACCGATAAAAAGTTTTCAGACTTTGCTATTGCACCGGAAGTGGTTGCCGGGTTAACCGAAAGTGGGTTTGAATATTGCACACCCATTCAAGCTAAATGCCTACCGTTTATTTGTGAAGGGCGCGATATTGCGGGCCAAGCACAAACAGGTACAGGCAAAACGTTGGCGTTTTTAACCGCCACATGCCACTGGTTATTACAATCTAGCAAAGCACCTAGTAAACATCCAAGAGCCCTGATCATGGCCCCAACTCGGGAGCTTGCGATTCAGATACACAAAGATGCAAAAATTTTAGCGCCGCACTGTAATCTTAACTTAGGTTTAGTATATGGTGGCGAAGATTACGAAAAACAACGTGCACAACTAGAAAAAGGCGTTGATATTTTAATTGGTACTACAGGTCGCCTAATAGATCTGTACAAGCAAGGCTGTTACACCCTTAATGAAATTGAGGTAGTCGTGCTAGATGAAGCCGATCGTATGTTCGATTTAGGCTTTATTAAAGATATCCGTTATATGTTCCGTCGTATGCCGGATACATCAGAACGTTTAAACTTATTATTCTCTGCCACACTGTCGTATCGTGTACAAGAGCTTGCATTTGAACACATGACAAACCCAGAGCATGTGCAAATAGAACCCGATGTAAAAACGGGTAAGCGTATTCAAGAAGAGCTATTTCATCCTTCACAAGAAGATAAAATTAAGCTGTTGTTAACCTTGATTGAAGAAGAATGGCCTGAGAAAGCCATTGTTTTTGCAAATACCAAACACAGCTGTGAAACTGTGTATGCATGGTTAAAAGCAGATGGACATCGAGTGGGTATGCTCACCGGTGATGTAAACCAAAAGAAACGTCAATCAATACTCGCGCAATTTAGTAAAGGCGAGCTAGACTTTTTAGTGGCTACCGATGTTGCTGCGCGTGGTTTACATATTCCAGAAGTAAGTCATGTATTTAACTTTGACTTACCTGATGATTGCGAAGATTACGTTCACCGTATTGGTCGTACAGCTCGTGCAGGCGCTTCGGGTCATGCAATTAGCTTTGCGTGTGAGCAGTATGCTTATAACCTTCATGAAATTGAAGAGTACATCGAGCACAGCATCCCTTTATCGCATTACGATAAAAGTGCATTGCTAGATGATTTGACTAAGCCGACTATTCACAGAAAACGTAATTTTTCTACCGGTCCACGTAATCGTAGTAATAACAACGGACGTCGCCCAAATAATGGTTACCAAAAAGGACGGTCTTAACCGACCGTTAGTTTGATAGTATTCGTAACTAGAGGTTTTTGAACGGTGGGGCAACTTAAACCGCAAAAAAATGTATATGCAGTCATTGATTTGGGCTCAAATAGCTTTCATATGCTTATTGCCAAATCAGTGGCGGGTGGCTTGCAAACAATAGGTCGCGTCAAACGCAAAGTAAGACTCGCCGCTGGGCTTGATGATAATAATCTATTGAGCTTAGAGGCTATGCAACGAGGCTGGGAGTGTTTGGCCTTGTTTGCGGAACGTTTGCAAGATATTCCCAAGAAAAACATCACCATTGTTGCCACTGCAACACTTCGTTTAGCAACCAACGCCGACGACTTTAAATTACATGCTGAAAAAATATTAGGCCATAAAGTTAATGTTATTAGTGGTGAGCTAGAAGCGCGAACTATTTACAAAGGAGTTGCGCACACTTCTTCATGTGCGGGCAAACAGCTAGTTATTGATATTGGTGGTGCGAGTACTGAAGTGGTGATTGGTCAAGGCTTTGAAGCACGTCACTATAAAAGCCTTAATATAGGGTGTGTTACTTACCTTGAACGCTACTTTAAAGATTGCCAGTTAAATGAAGCAAACTTTAATACTGCTATTAATGCCGCGCGTACTGTTATTGATGAAATAGCACCTGAGTATAAAACGGCTGGTTGGCAACTTGCCTCTGGTGCGTCAGGGACCGTACAAGCTATTCAAGAAATCATGGTGGCACAAAATTTAAATGAAATGCTCACCCTTGAAAAGCTATACACCATTAAACAACAATCTATTGCTTATGAGACTATAGCTGAACTCGACTTGCCAGGGTTAAGTGAAGAGCGACGTTTAGTGTTTGTATCTGGGCTGGCTATCTTAATTGCACTGTTTGAGTCACTAGAAATAGAACAAATGGGATTGGCTGGTGGCGCGCTTCGTGAAGGTGTTTTATATAGCATGCTACCGGAACTGCATAATAACGACATTCGTCAACGTACTATTGATGGTTTTATGAACCGTTATCATGTGGATCAAAAGCAAGCATCGCGAGTATCCGGCTTAGCTTTACAATTAGCTAGCGAAGTTAATCATTATTGGCCGATAGAAGCATTAAGTGGGTTACCGCTTTTAAATGCGGTGGCGCAACTTCATGAGATTGGTTTATTAATAGAGTACAAGCAATACCACAAACATACCGCTTACATTTTAGAAAATACCGATATGCCAGGTTTTTCGCAATCAGAACACAAAGTGATCGTTGCGATTGCCAACAGCCATCGTTCAGACCTTCAAAAAGGATGTTTAGATCATTTAGGCGCACACAGTAGGGTTGCAACGTATATCGTTCGACTATTACGTGTTGCTGTTATTTTATCTATGCGCCGCCAAGATGATGTCTTGCCTAACTTTAAGATAACAGCTGAAAATGAAGAGTTAGCTATTCAATTTGAAAGCGATTGGTTAAAAAACCACCCACTAATGGCAAGTGAGCTAAATCAAGAGATTAAGTATCAGAAAAAATGTGGTTGGAAACTTAAAGTAAACTAGTTAAACCGCTCTTTACCACAGTTTTTAGTGGTTAAAATGAGCGTTTAGTTGTAATTTTGTTCGAACAGTCATTTATTTTAAGTTTTCTTCAAAAAAGGGTTGATCTGTTTTCGGATCTCCCTATAATGCGACCCCACTGAGACGGCAGAGCGCAACGCATAGCGAGGCACGAGCTACTCAGTGAGTTGAGTAAAACTTAGTTTCGAAAACTTTCAAGTTTAACAAAATTAAGTGTTGACAAAAAAATAGGAAAGCGTAATATGCGCAGCCCTAGCGAGATAA
>NZ_JBEOOG010000088.1:0-15861 GCF_040308965.1 Pseudoalteromonas sp. MER144-MNA-CIBAN-0113 | reverse complement strand
CCATTACTGCAAAGTATCGCCTTGATATTAAGCCCCTGTGAAGCGCTGAATTCTGCATTTTGAGGTGGTTTGGGTATTTAACTATTAGTAACGAAGCTCAAGATAACCCCTATATTCTCCCTAATTACTATTACTAATGAAGCTCAAAATATCCCTTATATTCTCCCTAATTGGCCACTAATGAACTACATTTAAAATAGCGGTTAAATACGCTTGTTCTTATGGCTAAATATCATTACTCTTACAGTTTTATGATCTGCATTTCTCGGAGTGTTACCTAAGTGGCGAAACAGCTTAAATTGCTAATATTAAATGCAAGTAATGATGAGCGCCAGACTATACGTGCCACGCTGGAGAGGCTTAGTGTGTTTGAGTTTATTGAAGCCTCAGACAGCCAAGATGCGTTAAAAATATTAAAAAACCAAAGTGTAAATATAATCATAACCGGCTTAGATGTAGGTAAAATTGATGGTTGGCGGTTTTCCCGTATGATCCGCTCTGGATTACTAAACACGCCTAAAAACACGCCTATTTTGCTAATTCCGCCGATTTATTGTGAGCGAATCGCCGAAACTACCGCACGTAGCTATGGCATAGATGCGGTACTGCCTTTTGAGCGCCAAGATATTCTGCCGCAAATACTCGCAAATGTGTTGTCGAGCCATTTAGAAAAAAGTAGTCGCTTAAACCTGTTGTTATTAGAACCCTTTGCCAGCAGGGCAAATGATATGAGTGAGCAATTAAAACTTAACTTTGCTATCACCCATGTCACAACTGAAAAAGCGGCGCTAAGTGCTTATAATCAGCAGCCTTTTGCTATCGTGCTATTGGATGCCACAGCGGCACAAGCAGAAAGCTCAAATCAATTAGTCGAAAAAATTCTGCAGCATAACCCTCAGCAAGCCATTGTTACTATTATTGACAAAAACGATGCCGATTACGCCGAGCAGTTATTACTTTCAGGCGTTACCGACTTTATTCGCGCCCCTTACGACCCCTCATTTTTAAATAAAGTCTGTGACCACGCAGCTCGTCGTGAAGACTTTATGGTCAGCTATGCTGAGTTTGCCAATAAAGTGCAGCAATTAAGTATTAGTGAAGTAAAGTATCGCGACCTGTTTTCAGCACATCAACGTATTTTATTGCACCTAAATACCGTGGTGCTTGAGCTAGACCAGCAAGGCAATATTCGCTTTATAAACCCTGCATGGGAGTCTTTGAGTGGTTTTGGGGTTAAATTGACCTTGAAACAGCCATTAACTGCATTTTGTACCAAAGAGTATAAACAGTCGTTACAATCCACTATTGATGACATTTTACAAGGTGGCGCAAATAAACAAAAAATAGAAGTTAAACTGCAACAAAAAAACGGCAATTCGGTGTGGGTTGAATGCCGCCTCCAGCTAATAAAAAATAGCAGTAATAACGCGACCATTACCGCCACACTCGATAATATTCATGAGCGTAAGCAAGCTGAGCTTCAATTACGCCATTTAGCATTGCATGACACCTTAACAGGACTACACAACCGTTATTATTTTGACCAACAACTTAACTATATTTGCCAAAGCGAAAATACCTATGCAAATATTGAGCATGCGCTTATTTATATCGATCTTGATCACTTTAAAATAATCAACGACAGTAAAGGCCACCAACAAGGCGATATTGTTTTAAAAGAAGTGGCACAACTGTTTATTGGCAATATTAGTAATGAGCACCTGATCTGCCGTGTGGGTGGCGATGAGTTTGCGGTGATCCTTAAAAACACCAATTTATTAGATGCACATTTAATCGCAGAGGGGATTTGTAGTGCCATTGAGGGCAATCAATTTAAGTCAGAAGATCAAGTGTATTCAATTAGCTGCTCTATTGGCTTAACACAAATTACTGCTGATAACTGCGACCCTAATGAATGTTTAAAGCAATCAGATATTGCGTTATATATTGCTAAAAATTTAGGCCGTAACTTAGTACATTGTTATTCAAAACAAGATGGTGAAAACAATGCGCTGCAAACGGGCTTAGAATGGGGTCATGGTGTACGCCAAGCTCTACAACAAGACAGTATAGAACTTCATTATCAACCCATTTGGGACTTTAAAACTAATCAGGTTGCTTACTTTGAAGTACTACTGAGATTAAAGCTCGACGACGAACTTATTTACCCAAATCAATTTATTCCCTCATTGGAAATGCTTAACGACATCTTTTTAATGGATCAATGTGTTATTCGTAACAGTATTGCGAGTGTTGCTGCGCACCCAGAGCTTCTTCAGGTTGCAATAAATTTATCGGCACAATCATTTTTAGATGAGCGTTTACTGCCGTTAATAGAGTCGAGCCTCGAAAAATATCAAGTGCCTCCGTCAAAAATTATTTTTGAAATAACCGAATCGGCTAGCATTAATAATTTGGCTGCCACTCGTAAAATGATTGAACGGTTAAATAATTTAGGCTGCCACTTTTCGATTGATGACTTTGGTACCGGATTTAGTACCTTTAATTATCTTAAACAATTACCAGCCCAACATGTAAAAATTGACGGCTCATTTGTCCGCGATATGCTTAACGACTCCATTGATTTAGCGCTAGTAAAAGCTATAAACGATATCAGTCGGTCACTAGATAAGCGCTCTGTGGCTGAATATGTGGAAACCGCTGAAGTATTTTTTGCACTCAAAGAAATAGGCGTAGACTACGGGCAAGGCTATTTTATTGCTCGCCCTGTCCCTATCGACAAGGTACTGATTGAATTAGAAAAAATAAAGAACAACCCTATTTTTTATCAAGATACCCTCACATCACTATAAACATTAATAAACAAATTTAAGCAATTTATTACTACCAAAATTGCCCATCTAACCTATACTTTGCTTATCGGCAGCACAATGTCATGAAAATTAAGTGATTACCTTGATTTTACATGACATCTTTATTTCTTATCGTCTAGATGTCTATACTCTTAAAGATGGACATTTGGTCATAAGGAGGATGTTTATGACGCAACTAATCACGTTATTATTGTTTATACACTTTGCTATTGCGCTTCAATGTTACAAGTATGCCCAGATTAAAGGCTACCCTGTAAAAACCTTTACAGTGCTTGGACTGGTGCCTTACTTCAATGTTGTTGTGTGGGTTTACTTATTGTTTTTACCACCTCTAGAGAGCTACCATGGCCAGCACAAGCAGCCACTTTAATTCCCTGTGTTATTGAGCGTATTATCTCTAATACGCTTTTTTTTACGTTACTTAAAATCAACACTGCACTGCTTTTTCAAAAAGACCTCTAACTGTTGGCTAAACAATTTAAAGTCACGAATCCGCCCCGTTGTTTTGCGCCACAGTACACCAATATCACGATAGGCATCACCTTGTGATGGCGTAGCAAGCATGTTTTTGTTTTCTAAAATACCCGCGTTAATCGCCATTTGCGGTAAAAAAGTCACGCCAAGTTTGTACTCAACCATACTCAATAAAGTATGTAAGCTAGCTGCCTCAAAGGGATTTATACAGCTAGAGCGGTTTAAATGACACGCACTGAGCGCATGCCCAGTCATACAGTGCTCTCGCTCAAGTAAAAATACACTCGCTTCTGGTAGTAAATTAAAGTCTTTAATGCCTTTAGCTGGTGTGTAGTCTTTATGGTGCACTAAGCTAAAATGATCTTGTGCAAGTACTTGAGTATGAAATTTATCGGTTTCGTAGGGCAGCGCTAATAGTGCCAAGTCAATTTGCCCATGCTCTAACTTATCAAGTAGCTTGTCGCTGGTATCCTCCACTAAAACTAACTCTAAGTCAGCAAACGTTTGCTGACAAAAGTGATAAAGAGGCGCTGCAATAAAGCTCGCAATCGTGGGAATAACACCGACCGTTAATGTGCCGCTAAGCGGCGTTAAAAAGCTTTTGGTAAGCTCTTTTAAGCTAATAGTGTCGTTAATGATTTTTCTTGAACGCTCAACAACCTCTTCACCAATGGTGGTAAACATAAGGCTGCGATTTTCTCGTTCTATAAGCTGACACCCTAAGGTCTCTTCTAAATTTTGAATTGCGGTGCTCAGCGTTGACTGGCCAATAAAGCAGGCACTTGCTGCGCGGCCAAAATGTTGATGCTGATGCACAGCTAATAAATACTGTAGCTGCTTTATACTAGGGAGATTGGTCATTTTTCTTTCCACAAATAAAAAGACCCCAACACCAAGGGCGTTGAGATCTTTTCAAGCTAAAAGTCTTTTAAGTACTTTTTATTAAACCCCAAAAGCGGTTCTTAGTACGTAGAAAATAACAATAGCAAGGGCAGCACCAACTGGCAATGTAATTACCCAAGAAACTACAATATTTCTTATTACACCCATATTAAGTGCGGCAATACCACGTGCCATTCCTACACCCAACACGGCACCCACTAGGGTTTGTGTAGTTGAGATAGGTAAGCCTGTGCCCGATGCAATAACAACGGTAGATGCAGCGGCTAATTCAGCAGCAAAACCACGGCTTGGTGTTAAATGTGTAATTCCTTCACCAATGGTTTTAATTACTTTTTTGCCTAAAATAGCAAGACCGGCAACAATGCCTAAACCACCCAGTGGTAATATCCACCAAGCAATAGCCGCTTTCTTCGCGATTTCACCATTATTTTCAACAATGTTAACAACAGCAGCTAGTGGTCCAATTGCATTAGCAACATCATTAGAACCATGAGCAAATGCCATACAACAGGCTGTTAGCACCATAAGTACTGCAAACACTTTTTCTACATTGTTAAACTGCATTTCTCTATCCGCTTTAGGATCGATATTTAAACGAGAAATCGTAATTTTACCAATAACAGCAACTAGTATCGCTATACCAATAGAAATAGCAAAACCTTCAAAGGTACCTAAATTAATACCAATGTGCTTTAAGCCCTTTTTAATGGTCACAAGTGCCATAATAAAGCCAGCTAACCCCATATATATTGGGACAAAGCGTTTTGCATTTTTAAGTGGAGCGTCGGTGTCAAAAATCAGCTTTTGCGCACTCATAAATATTAAGTACGCTATAAAACCTGATATCGCTGGCGTTACAACCCAGCTACCTACAATACCGGCAACTTTACCCCATTGAATAGCCTCTGTACCTACTGCAACTAGAGCAAAACCAATAATAGCGCCAATGATTGAATGAGTCGTCGATACCGGCCAGCCTAAAAACGAGGCCATTAATAACCAACTGCCTGCGGCGAATAAAGAGGCGATCATACCTAAAACCATCAGCTCAGGAATATCGGCAAATGGGGCCGCATCAATAATCCCTTTACGAATTGTTGATGTTACTTCACCACCCGCTAAATAAGCACCTGCGAACTCAAAAATCATCGCGATAAAAATCGCTTGTTTAATGGTAAGTGCTTTTGAACCTACTGATGTACCCATCGCGTTGGCAACGTCGTTTGCGCCAATACCATAAGCCATAAAAAAGCCGACTGCTGCGGCAATTAAAATTAATACCGTGCCGTAAGATGCAATGATATCCATTGTGTAACCTTAATCTTTCGTGTTTGAACTGATTTTAAATTAACGAGCTAACATCAGCTCAAGACGTGATCCTACGCGCTCTGCAATATCTGCAAGCTCGCCAACCCATTCAATGATTTTGTATAAAAACATCACATCAACTGGATTTAGCTCACTTTCTACTTTACGTAGTTGGCGGCGTATTCTAATTTGCATTTCATCCGTGTCTTGTTCTATGGCATCCAATTCTACGAGCATTTTTTCAACCAGAGTTACTTCTCTGCCTTTAAAGCCCGTTTCTAACAATTCTTCTAACTCATTGATCGCTTTAGATGCTTGTTTAGTTGCATCAACACAACGAGTTACGTATGCCAAAAAGTCTTCTTGAATCTCTTTTGGTATGATCATCTCACGACCAATTACACGCCCAGCAATGTCTTTTGCCTTGTTAGCAATTTTGTCTTGTTGGGTTACTAATTCGAGCAGATCTGTACGCTCTACCGGCATAAATAATCCGCCAGGTAATTGTAAACGTATAGTTCTTTTCATTTCATCAGCTTCACGTTCTATATTACGAATGGTTAAACGTAGCTCTTCAGCTTGTTGCCATTCTTCTTTAAAAACATGATTAAAAAAAGGTATCAAACTTTCGCTTGCTTGATGCGCTTTTCTGATGTGTTCTTCTATTGGTTTTATAGGTGATTTTGCAAAAACACCTAAAAAATTTGTTGGCATAACTGACCCTTTAATCAATTCAATATGCTGTTCAGCGTGAATTTTACAGCATTAAGCTAGATTGTGAACGCTTTTTCTCATTCAATTATTTACAAAAAATAAAAAAGGCAGTGTATTACTGCCTTTCTTATTTTCTAGTTATTCGTATCACTACAGTGATTTTTCAATATCTTCTTGAGATGTATGACGAATATCTTTTCCATTTACAAAATAGATAATATATTCAGCGATGTTTTGACAGCGATCACCGATGCGCTCTAATGAGCGAACAGACCATACTAAATCCATAATTTTTGGAATTGAGCGCGGATCTTCCATCATGTAAGTCATTATTTGACGGGTGATTGCTTCATATTCCCTATCCACTTTGGCATCCTCTTTATGCACTTCAAATGCACGTTGCACATCCATACGTGCAAATGCATCTAAAACGTCATGCAACATTTTAGATACTTGGCGTCCCATATTTTCGATATTTACTAATAAATCTTGTTGATCCTTAGTAAATGAGTCTAGTGCAACTTTAGCAATTCGCTTAGCTTCATCACCAATTCGCTCTAAATCGGCAATGGTTTTTGCAATTGCCACCACTAAACGCAGGTCGCTAGCCGCTGGCTGACGACGCGCGATAATGCGAGTACAGTCTTCATCAATACTCACTTCCATTGCATTAACTTTATAATCATTCTCACGCACTTTTTGTGCTAGTACCGCATCGTTTTGACTTACCGCATCAAGGGCACTATTTAGTTGCTGCTCAACCAGTCCACCCATGCTTAGCACATGGTTACGGACATCTTCTAGTTCTTGATTAAAACGACCAGAAATATGTTTATTAATGTTGTGTTCCATAATGACCTTCTTTAATAATTCATTGTTTTAGCGTTTTAACCCGACTAGCCGTAGCGTCCGGTAATATAATCTTCAGTTTTTTTCTTCGTTGGTGTGGTAAATAACGTATTGGTATCTGAATACTCAATGAGCTCACCCATATACATAAACGCGGTTTGATCAGATACCCGCGCTGCTTGTTGCATGTTATGAGTAACAATAACCACAGTAAATTTATTCTTTAAATCATTAATTAGTTCTTCAATCACTAAAGTTGAAATCGGGTCGAGTGCTGATGTTGGTTCATCAAGTAATAATACTTCTGGCTCTATCGCAATTGAGCGAGCAATAACTAAACGCTGCTGCTGACCGCCCGATAAACCAAATGCGCTATCGTGAAGTCTGTCTTTTACTTCATCCCAAAGAGCCGCACCACGTAGCGATTGCTCTACCACTTCATCAAGCTTACGCTTTTCTTTAATCCCTTGCAGGCGAAGACCGTAAACCACATTCTCGTAGATTGATTTAGGAAACGGGTTTGGACGCTGAAACACCATGCCAACATTACGACGAAGCGCAGCAACATCTACGCTTTTGTCGTAAATATTTTGCCCGTGCAGCATTATTTCGCCTTCTATGCGACAAATATCAACCAAGTCATTCATACGGTTAATACAACGCAGCAAAGTTGACTTACCACAACCCGACGGACCGATAAATGCCGTTACTTGGCCTTTCGGAATGTTCATATTTACTTTACTCAGTGCTTGTTTATCACCGTAGTAAAGGTCGAGATCTTTAATTTCTAGCGCTTTTTGTTCGTCTGTTAAATTATTTAAATCTAACTTCAAGCTTGGCTTTGCTTGGTTTACTTTTGGAGCGACTGTAATCATGTTTGTTACCTATACTAAATTAATGCTCAAGCGATCTGAATTTTTCACGTAAATGGTTGCGTATACCAATGGCGGTGATGTTAAGGGTAATAATAACCGACACTAACAAAAAGGCCGTTGCATATACCAGCGGACGCGCCGCTTCAACGTTCGGGCTTTGAAAGCCAACATCGTAAATATGAAAACCTAAGTGCATGAACTTTCTATCTAAGTGTATGTAAGGGAAGTTACCATCAAGCGGCAACGTTGGTGCCATTTTTACCACACCCACCAGCATAAGCGGTGCAACTTCACCCGCAGCACGAGCAACCGCTAAAATTAACCCCGTCATAATAGCAGGGCTGGCCATAGGAATAATGATTCGCCATAACGTTTCTACCTTAGTCGCACCCAGTGCTAATGAACCATCGCGCACTGTACTAGGAATACGAGATAAACCTTCTTCGGTTGACACTATTACCACAGGCAACGTTAATATAGCCAAGGTAAGTGCCGACCACATCACGCCAGGTGTACCAAATACAGGCGTAGGCGATGACTCTGGGTAAAATAGTTGGTCAACACTGCCACCTACCATATACACAAAGAAACCTAGACCGAATACACCATATACAATTGACGGAACACCCGCTAAGTTAATAACCGCAATACGGATCATTTTAGTAATTGCGTTTTTAGCTGCATATTCATGCAAATAAATGGCGGCAACCACACCAAATGGCGTCACAATCACAGCCATTAACATCACCATGAATACCGTACCAAAGATAGCAGGAAATACACCGCCTTCGGTATTGGCTTCACGTGGGTCATCTGAAACAAACTTGCCTAACTGCACAAAGTAATGGCCTAGTTTAGCAAAAAAGCCCATATCGTTTGGAAACCATACATCCAACACTTGATAAAGCGGGATAGTAACAATCTCACCACGCATATCTTTCACAGTTACTTGGTCACGCTTAGCTTGGTTACGCAGTGCAAATAACTCTTTTTCAAGCTCACCATATTGCGCACGTAAATCAGCACGGGCTTGAGCAAGTTCAGCTACGCGCTCATCAGTTAGCTCGTTATCAAGCAAATAGGCTTTTTCCTGCAAACGTAAACGCTCTAACTCGTAGTTTATATGACCAATATCACCATTTTGTAAATCCAGTGCTTCGTCATTTAAGTCAACCGCACGCTCTACAAGATCATGTAATGTTTCAACTTTATCTGTAGTTATTGTTTCACCGTCTTTGATTACTGATTCTACATAACCGTAAAAGTTACCGTTTTTGCTACGCTCAAATACCGCGAGTGCTTTTGGTGCTGAGCTTTGTGTAATATCAGTTTCAAGTATCCAGCGAAAGTCTAAATCTACATACTCACGGTTACCGGTTTTAATTAGTAAACGCTCAACCTCGTCTTTTTCAAATTTAGAAACATCAATACCGGTTGCCGCTAAACGCGACTTAGGTACTAATTCACGGTCGTAAATTTCACCAATAACGGTTTGTTTAGTAATCGAGCCTTCAAGCTCATATTGCATAACTTGAGATGGCCAAAAAAAGCTTAATCCCTTCCATGCAATCATGGCGAGTAAACCAATTACTGAAATTAAACTGATGCTGACGGCACCACCGGTCATCCAAATCCAAGGAGAACCAGACCTAAACCACTGCTTTACCATGTCGTGTTTCTCCACTTACATTGAGCTATATTTTTCACGCAGCTGCTGACGAACAAATTCAGCAACGGTGTTGAAAATAAAGGTAAATATGAATAATACAAAGGCGGCTAAGAATAGAATTCGATAATGCGAACTCCCCACTTCCGACTCTGGCATTTCGACGGCAATATTAGCGGCTAAGGTACGCATACCTTGGAAAATACTCCAATCCATAATCGGCGTATTACCGGTTGCCATCAGTACAATCATGGTTTCGCCTACGGCGCGACCTAACCCCATCATGACCGCAGAGAAAATACCTGGGCTAGCCGTAAGTAACACCACGCGAATTAGCGTTTGCCACTGCGTTGCACCTAATGCTAACGATCCATTGGATAAATGCTTAGGAACGCTGAATACCGCATCTTCCGCAATTGAGAAGATAGTAGGAATAACCGCAAAGCCCATCGCAATACCAACCACAAGCGAGTTACGCTGATCGAAAGTCATACCAAGCTCATTGGTTAAGTATTGACGCACATTGCCATCAAACATCCACAGTTCAATACTTTCGCTCATCGCAAATGACAACCAACCAATAAATAACACCACAGGAATTAATAAAATTGAATGTGAGCCTTCAGGAATTTTATGGCGAATAGCTGCAGGTAATTTAGTCCAACCTAAAGCGGTTGCTAAAATACCTAATGGCAGTAATACGAGTAAGCCAACAATAGCCGGCAGGTGCTCTTCAATTAAAGGCGCTAACCACAAGCCAGCTAAAAAGCCGAGTATTACCGTTGGCAAAGCTTCCATTATTTCAACGGTCGGCTTAACTACGCGACGTAATTCGCTCGACATAAAGTAAGCGGTGTAAATAGCGGCTGAAATAGCAATAGGCACAGCAAATAACATTGCATACATAGCAGCCTTTAAAGTACCAAATGAAATTGGTACCAGTGAGAACTTAGATTCAAAATCATCACTTGCAGACGTTGATTGCCAAATATAACCCGGCTCAGGGTAACCCTCGTACCATACTTCTTGCCAAAGCGCTGACCACGTTACTTCTGGGTGTTCGTTATGAATTTCTAATACCGTTAGCTTGTTATCAGCCAAAATCAATGCCGCATTTGAACGCGGAGCAATAGCAAACTGTTCAATTGCACCTTCACTGACTTTACCTTGCCACAACTTTGCTTCACTGGTTGTGTAATAAACACCTAGCTCACCATTTTGACCCGTTGTAAAAAAGGTACGGCGGTAGAATTCAGTAAAAACATTGAGCTTACTTTGCTTAGTGGTTTCAAACGAACGAATTTTTTGAAACTCGCGACCTGAGTCAGTGTTTACTTCAAACCACTGCGATATTTCACCATTATCATTGGCCAACATCAGGGAGTTAGCACCAGCTAATAATTGTGATGACACAATATTAGCGTTTTCTTCGTTGGCAGATAATAATTGGATTTGCTCTACTTCACTTGGGTAGCGAGTATCGAATACGTAAATTTGATTAGCAGAGCGAACAAATGTGCGGGTGGTATCCGGCGACATTAATAACTCATCTACGCGACCATCAACGTTCAATTCGGTACGTTCAACTTGCCATTCGACTTCACCGGTAAACATATTTTCTTCGGCTACAAAGCTGCTAAATACCACACGTTTATCGGCGGTAAGTGCCACAACGGCTGTTTTGTCCTCATAATGGCTAAAGGCAAAACGCTTAATAGCAGCACCTTGTTCATCAACTTCTAACGCCATCTCACCCAATGGATAACCTAAACGCGGGCTTAATTTACGTTCATTATTAGGGAAGGTGACTAAAAACTTAGGCGCAACAATAGTCACGGTGCCATTTTCTAAGCCATACGCATAATGACCTTGAAAAGGAGCACTATTTGCAAAGCTGGTTACCTTCGCAGGTAAAGTGGCATTAAGTGTTTTTAGTTTTTTACCAAAGTTTGCTTTATCAACACTATAGAAGTTAACTTGGCCTTGATTATCAAGTAAGTAAGCAACCTCAGTTTGCTCTTCAACACCAAGCCCAACTATTTGCTCAGCATTAGCAACATTAAAGCTAGCGCGCTTTTCAACTTTAGCTGACTCGAAAATAGGCTGCACTACATAAAGAAGGTAAAAAAAGATCAATAGCAGTGCTATTAATACCATTATACCGCCTGCGGTTATGCCAAACTTAGCAAACCGGTCTTTAAATAGACGGCTTCGATCCGTATTAAAAGTCGGTTTATTCGGATTTGAAGTCATCAAAACACCCTTATATCTTAACGTTGGGCGCATTATATTTCATCAAAGTGACAGTAATGTTACAGTCGTAATAATTCTTTACTGGAACCACAAAATAATATTAAAGTATTATTTTATTAAATAATTGTATTTATTTATGTGTTATTAATAAACTAAATCAATTATTAATTGGACAAACTATTTATCCAAGACAATACTCAATGGGCATCTAATATAACAATAATAAAGTAACCTATTAAGATATAACAATCCTTTTGTGGTTAGCTTTTACATACATTAAGAATCACATACATTAGATCGCATCACTTAATGCCTATGCATTTATTTTTTCATTTGGGCTTAAAAAGAGAACTATTATGAAGCAGTTGGTAATAACCATTTTAGGGGAAGATCGCCCCGGTTTAGTAGAAAGTATTTCATCGGTTATATTGGAAAACCACGGTAATTGGTTAAGCAGTAATTTAAGTCATTTGCTTGGCCACTTTGCTGGCATTATACAAGTTGAGGTGGCTGAAGAGCATTTACAGGCATTTCAAGATGCGCTTAATGGGCTTCCTAAATTAGATGTTCGTATTGAAAAAGGCAACACCGAAATTGAGCCTGTTGAACTCGAGCAGCTTAATTTTGTGATCACCGGGAACGATCGCCCCGGTATAGTCCAGGAGTTGGCAAGTGTTATTCGTCATAAAGGCGCTAATATTACGAACTTAAACTCAAGGCAGCAAAGTGCGCCAAACTGGGGGGTGCCAATTTTTAGTGCCGTTGCCACCGTCAGCCTGCCTAATGGGCTTAACAAAGACGAAGTAATTAACGCTCTTGAGTCAATTACGAGTGACTTAGTGGTTGATGTAGAGCAAAGTTAAATGTGCTCTATTATTTTACACACGAAAAAGGCGCTTATTACAGCGCCTTTTTTATGCGTAACACTTGTTGCTACATATCTGCATGACGATTAATGCTTTGTATCATTTGCTTTAATCCTTGCTCTTCAAGTTGCAACAGCTCACTTAGTTTTTCTTGAGCCTCAGGTGATTGTGCTTTATCAGCCAAATAACTATATGCGTTCAATACTTTTTGATGCTGCTTTGATAAGTATTCTTGAATTACTTGCTCATCTAATTGGTTACTGCGATCTAAATCAGTAAAGTTAATAATTTCTGAGTGCTCTGAAAAATATTCATAACAATACGTATCTAATGTGTTTATTTGCGTGATGGCTTTAAAGCCAATTAAATCCTCAGCGAGCTTTTTTTCATACTCAACACAATAATCAATTAGCTGTTTGTTATGCTCCCCGAGTAGGTCCTTTACACTAAAAAAATTAGCGGCCATTTGTGTGTGAAATTGAACGGTCCAATCGAACACTTCTTGGATTGTTTTAACTTGCATGTGCGTTCCTTACTATTTAACCCTAATGATTAAATAGATGCGTGAATCATGCCAATAAAAAACACAATAAAATCAGCAGGTAAAGTAAAGATGGGTAACTTGCACTGATTTTTTACAGTACAAGTTACACAACCAGTGTAAAAATTATAGGTTTCGCTTTCGCCATAATAAATACACAGCAGGCAATACCAGCAATGTTAAAACAATGGCGCTAAACATACCGCCAACCATGGGGGCGGCTATTCGACTCATTACTTCACTCCCCGTGCCTGTGCCATATAAAACAGGTAACAGGCCAATCACTATGGTTGCTACCGTCATCATTACCGGGCGAACGCGCAAACCGGCGCCTTCTAATATGGCATGCTTAAGCTGCTCAATACTCATGCTTTTTCCTAATTGAGAGGCGGCCTGTACCTGCGCTTTATACGCTTGATTTAAATACACCAACATAATAACGCCTATTTCTACGGCCACCCCAGCAAGGGCAATAAAGCCGACCCCCACAGCAACAGAGAAATTAAAGCCTTCTAAATACATGAGCCAAATACCCCCTATCATCGCCAGTGGTAATGTCGCCATAATAATAAATACTTCAGTGAAGCTTCTAAAATTCAGGTAAAGCAGTACCACAATAATGGCTAAGGTTAACGGCAACACATAACTCAGTTTGGCTTTGGCACGCTCCATGTATTCATATTGCCCTGCCCAAGTTATAGAATACCCTGCGGGTAAAATTAGCTGCTCGTTTAGTAACTGCTGAGCACTTTCTACGTAGCTGCCAATGTCAGTATCTTTAATATCAATAAAGCTCCAACCATTTAAACGGGCATTTTCACTTTTTATGCCAGGAGGGCCATCGCTAATGTATACATCAGCCACGTCGGCAAGTGCAATGCGTTGCCCAGCAGGGGTTACAATAGGCAGCAGCATTAACTCCTCTGGGGAGTCACGGTACGCTTGCGGATAACGAATATTTACTGGGTAGCGCTCTTGACCCTCAACCGTTTCAGTCACATTCATGCCACCAATAGCGGTTGCGACTACTTGTTGCACATCAGCAATATTTAAACTGTAGCGCGCTGCTTTTTCACGGTTAATATCTACCTTAATATAACGCCCACCCGCTACACGCTCTGAGTAAACAGACGCCGTACCGGGAAGATCTTTAAGTAATACCTCTATTTGTTGACCTATTTTTTGAATTTCATTCAAATTAGGGCCCGCGACTTTTATACCCACAGGGGTTTTAATCCCTGTAGCCAGCATATCTATCCGCGTTTTAATTGGCATTACCCAAGCGTTTGTGAGTCCTGGGAGCTTTACTAAAGCATCCAGCTCTTGCTTGAGCTTTTCAGTGGTCATGCCTTCGCGCCACTGCTCCTTAGGCTTAAACTGTATAAAGGTTTCAATCATGGTCAGTGGTGCCGGATCGGTTGCCGTTTCCGCTCGTCCAATTTTACCAAATACGGTTTTTACCTCGGGCACAGTGGCAATCAATTTATCGGTTTGCTGCAATAGCTCGCGCGCTTTACCTATTGAAATTCCTGGGTAAGTAGTCGGCATATACATTAGATCACCTTCATCAAGAGGTGGAATAAATTCACTGCCTATTTTATTTACCGGATAAAAGCCCACTAAAGTGATAATCAGTGCCACTAACAAGGTGCTTTTGGGGAATTTTAAGACTGTGTTTAACAGTGGCTTATAACTATTTACCAGTAAACGGTTAACTGGGTTTTTATTTTCAGATATCACCTTACCCCGAATGAAATAACCCATCAGCACGGGTACTAAGGTAATTGCTAAGCCAGCAGAAGCTGCCATTGCATAGGTTTTTGTGTACGCTAATGGCGCAAACATTCGCCCTTCCTGAGCTTCTAAAATAAATACCGGCATAAAGCTCACGGTAATGATTAATAAGCTAAAAAATAACGCAGGCCCAACTTCACTGGCAGAGTCAATCACCACTTGCCAACGGTTTTCATCTGTTAGCGGTTTTTTCTCCATATGCTTGTGCATGTTTTCAATCATCACAATCGCACCATCAGTCATAGCACCAATCGCAATAGCAATCCCGCCTAATGACACACGGCTAGCGCATTTTAATCCCAGATTCTAACAGGGTTGAGCGATAATCATCGTCTAGCCCTGCCATTTTCTTTTTTCTCGCCATACTGGCTGTTTTAGTTGTATCTTGTTTAAATAACGCCATGGCTATTTTTCTCATTACGTTAAAAACAAGGGGTCCTTGCTTCTTACGGATTCTTGATTCATCTTCCCTAAAGTTCATATCCAACATCCAATGCATACTTTCAACCTGCCAGTGGCTTCGTACCGCATTAAGTGCTTGCTCCGCACCTAACGCTAACGAACTAATATACCAACGCGTTTCTATCGTGTCTGTACCTGATGATTTATCGTGAACCTCAGCGGTTACTTGAATAACACTCTTTAAGCCAGACCATTGGTAGATTTTATCTAACCAGCTTTTATCAATAAGCAATTGCTGACAAACTCTTGTTTCAATGCGCCCATGCCCTGAGCTTATTTCGGTATGTTTATCATAGTTGCTATTGGTCAATCCTTCGCGCTC
>NZ_JBEOOG010000087.1:0-15901 GCF_040308965.1 Pseudoalteromonas sp. MER144-MNA-CIBAN-0113 | reverse complement strand
TGAATCCTGAGAAAAAAGAAGAAATGCGGGCGGCATAAAATTTAACTTGAGGCGACAACTAACTTGAAAAACTCCGGATCCCCGCAACCCGTTAGCTATCTCCTAAAACCTTTTTTTGAACCACAGAGAGCACCGAGGCGCTTCGCGCTACACGGAGAAAAAGCGTCAATTTTGGAAATCTAATAACTAACAACAGTTCTTTAATCTTTTTGTCTTTAATCACTTTCTCTGTGTGCTCCTATCCTCTGTGGTAAATAAATTTTTAAGAGCTTATTGTAATGCCCAGGTCCGGTTGTCCGATCCCCGCAACCAGTTAACTTTCTCCTAAAACCTTTATTTTTGAACCACAGAGAACACCGAGGCGCTTCGCGCTGCACAGAGAAAAAGCGTCAATTTTGGAAATCGAATAACTAACAACAGCTCTTTAATCTTTGTCTTTAATTACTTTCTCTGTGTGCTCCTATCCTCTGTGGTAAATAAATCACTAAGTTCTTATTGTAATGCTCAGGTCCGGTTGTCCGATCCCCGCAACCAGTTAACTATCTCCTAAAACCTTTTATTTTTGAACCACAGAGAGCACCGAGGCGCTTCGCGCTGCACAGAGAAAAAGCTTCAATTGCTGAAATCTAATAACTAACAACAGTTCTTTAATCTTTGTCTTTAATCACTTTCTCTGTTTTCTCCTATCCTCTGTGGTAAATAAATTTTTAAGAGCTTATTGTAATAATAGGACTAGGTGAGGGATTAAGCTCGTAACCCGACTCTCGCAGCCCGTTAACTTTCGCCTAGACAAAAAAAGACCCAGAGCTATAAGAACTCTGGGTTATAGAGGGGCTCGTATTTGAGCCCTGCGCTAACTAAAGACACTTTCAGATTCTTAGGGAGAAGAAGAAAGTTATTTAAGTATAGTCAAAAGTGCTAAAAATACACATTTTTGTTCGTTTTTTATACTGCCGTAATTACAGTAAGTTACATTTGTTATGCACATCTTTATTAGAGTTTACGCCCAGTTTATTAACTGCGTATTTTGTACTAAATCTCGTGGTAAAGAGTTTTTAACTTTATTTTTTTGCCATTTCCCTAAGCCAATAGGGCAACCACATAAAGTTAGGATCACCTCGCCGCTTGATTTGGTTACCTCTTCTAGGCGTATATCTTTACCATTAAAGTAATCGTTAGCCTGTTCATTGGTTAATGCCAGTACATTACTTTTACATTGTTTACCAAATACGGTGGCAAATTCATGGGCGAGGCGCACGCCATTTTTATGAATAACGCCAACCTGAATACCTAATCGCGCATATTTAATTTTGTTTTGTATCGCTTCAAATTCATCAGGAAACAGCCAAAGCTCTTTGTCGCGTTGTTTTAACGTACCTGGCAGACTCGTTAAACCAAATTGCTTTTTAAGGAAGCTCATAAACGCAGCACTTTGTTTAGTATCAAAGTCACTAAAGGGGAACGCGCCTTTTTTAACTTTTAGATTTTGGTTTTCGCAGCTGCTGTGCTTTTTAAATTTAGCAATAAAAAAACCTTCGCTGTCGAAGGTTTGCGGCCAAACATGTAAGTAGCCCTCGTCTGTAGTGGCTTTTTCTGCACCAGGGAAAAGGTCACTTAAAGGCTCTGGCTTAATGTACTCACCAAATTCTTCTAGCAATGCCTCACACACTTGCTGGTTTT
The DNA here is from genome assembly GCF_040308965.1 of Pseudoalteromonas sp. MER144-MNA-CIBAN-0113. Classification (NCBI taxonomy): domain Bacteria; kingdom Pseudomonadati; phylum Pseudomonadota; class Gammaproteobacteria; order Alteromonadales; family Pseudoalteromonadaceae; genus Pseudoalteromonas; species Pseudoalteromonas sp. MER144-MNA-CIBAN-0113. The sequence continues at coordinate 14,221 of NZ_JBEOOG010000087.1, read as the reverse complement.
CGAGAGGGGTTAATGTACAGGTTGAATACACCAATGTGCCGCCAGGTTTAAGTGCGTAAAATGCACTTTTAATCAGATCTTTTTGTACTTGGGCAATGGTAATATTTGACTCGATAGACCAATTTTTTAGCGCGTCGCTATCTTTACGTACCGTGCCTTCGCCAGAGCAGGGCGCATCAAGTAAAATGCTGTCGAAGCATTCAAACATGTAATTGCCAAATACCACACCATCAAAATGCGATAGCGCACAGTTACCTACACCCATACGCTTTAGCGTGGCACTGAGTACTTTTAAACGTGATGACGACAGCTCATTTGCAACCAAAACACCTTGATTGTTCATTAGTGCAGCTAGTTGTGAGGTTTTAGAGCCCGGTGCCGAGGCCATATCGAGTACTGTGTTACTAGTTTGCAGGCTGTGCTTTAGTGCCATTGGCGGCAACATTGAGCTTGCCTCTTGTACGTACATTGCGCCACTTAAATGTAAATCGGTATTGCCCAGCGCTAGGTTTTGCTCTTCATCATTTGGGCGCTCAAGCCAGAAGCCTTCATCGCACCACGGAATAGCAGTGAGTTGCCAATTTTTTTGAGCCGCTTGTTGCTTAAACTCTTCAACACTCATTTTTAATGTATTAACGCGAACAGATTTACGCAGTGGACGACGACACGCACTTAAAAAATCATCTAAGTTTAGGTGCTCGGGTAAATAGGTTTTTACGTCGTTAATAAATGGCTCAGGGATGTAAGTGTTTGCGTCCACGATTTGGCTCATACAGTCAAAATAAAGCAGGATAATAGCATTTTTAACGATTTTTTTCAGTGTTAAAAATGAAATAGTAACCCTTAAAAGGTGTCGACATCTTGTTGAGTAAAGCAGCTTAAATACATTTTTTATTATACTTTCGGCTAATAATGTCGACAATGCGGTGGTTTTTCATTCGGTTTAAGTGGTTTTAGGGTTGACAGGTATAAATAATAAGCACATAGTTAGACCATAAATTGTCGACAATATAAAAAATACTTTATGACACAGCACTTGTTAAATGAAACATCTATCACAACCGCTTCCGATAAAGTGTTTGTAGATATGCGCCGCGAAATTGTTGAGGGCAGCATTGCACAAGGCAGTAAAATATCTGAGCCGGAACTTGCAAAGCGTTATGGTGTGAGCCGTGCAACGCTTAGAGAGGCATTAAACCGTTTAGAAAGTTGTTATTTAGTTGAGCGCAAAGCCAATATAGGTTGCCGTGTTGTGGCATTAACCGCAGAGCGTTTAATTGAGGTTTACCAAGTGCGCAGTGCCCTTGAGGGACTTGCATGTAGGTTAGCTGCCGACAATATGGAACCAGATGAAGTACAAGGCTTGAAACAATTACTTAATCAGCATTTGCAAACTCAGCGTGTTAAAGAAGGTGAGTCGTACTATCAAGAAGCAGGCGACTTAGATTTTCATTACAGAATAATCAAAGGCAGTAAAAACGCGCACTTAATTCATTTGTTATGCCACGATCTGTACCAGTTAATAAGAATGTACCGTGTACAAATGGGTATGGTAGGGCCGCGGGTATCGAAAGCGTTTGATGAGCATTTAGCCATTATTAACGCCATAGAAAATCATGATGGTGAGCTGGCCGAAATGCTAATGAAGCGCCATATCAGTGCATCACAAGCAAATATACAAACAAAATTTGATAGATATCAATCAGTACAAGCCACTCAAAATGAAATGGCTAACTAGGGTCTGTTGACCTTTGCGGATTATAATTTGTTCAAACTAGGAGCGGTTTAATCACGGCGCGAGGTTTGTAACCTAGCGGGCTAAGTCAAAACCGAGCAACAAAGAGTAAATCGCTCCTAGGCAGAACCCGAAGGGCAGCGCCTGTTTAGTATTGATGCTGCGTTATCGCCTATTTATGGGGAATAACCACACCACATAGGCTCTGCCTTGCCTAAATACCAAACAGGCTGCTGCAAATTAAATTTTGAAAGGTCAATAGACCCTAATACAGATGTCACATTATTAAAAAATACTAAGTTGCCAAAGAGCAGCCCCGTTCAAAGTTAGGAGAAGGTAATGTCAGCAGGATTAAAATTTAAACAGGCAATTGCAAATAACCACCCGTTACAAGTGGTAGGTACTATTAACGCGTACACCGCGATGATGGCTGAAAAAATGGGCCATCAGGCTATTTATTTATCGGGTGCGGGTGTGGCTAATGCCTCATTTGGTATGCCAGATTTAGGGATGACCAGCCTTGATAACGTGCTTGAAGATATTCGCCGTATTACCGGTGCTAGCGATTTACCTTTGTTAGTGGATGCCGACACAGGTTGGGGTGGGGCGTTTAATATTGCCCGTACCGTTAAAGAAATGACTAAAGCGGGGGCAGCAGGCTTTCATATTGAAGACCAAGTGGCGCAAAAGCGTTGTGGCCATCGCCCTAATAAAGAAATAGTTACCCAAGCTGAAATGGTAGACCGAATTAAAGCGGCGGTTGATGCTAAAACCGATAGCGATTTTTACATTATGGCGCGTACCGATGCGTTTCAAAAAGAAGGCTTAAATGCGGCGATAGACCGTGCAGCAGCTTGTGTTGAAGCCGGTGCCGATGCGATTTTTGCAGAAGCGGTTCATGATCTTGCTGATTACCAAGCATTTACTAAGGCGATTAATGTGCCTATTTTGGCCAATATTACTGAGTTTGGCCAAACCCCAATTTACACCAAAGAGCAACTAAGCGATGTGGGCGTAGAAATGGTGCTTTACCCATTAAGTGCATTTAGAGCAATGAATAAAGCCGCACTTAACGTGTATTCAGCAATTTTGAATGAAGGTTCTCAACAAAGCCAAATTGAAAACATGCAAACGCGTGCAGAGCTTTACGACTTTTTAGATTATCACTCGTACGAAAACACACTCGATAACCTTTTTTCAGCAAAATCTGACAAATAATAAAAATTTCAACAGGAGACACAGCATGGTAGATAAAGCATTAGGTGGCGCAGGCTTACGTGGCCAAGTAGCAGGACAAACAGCATTATGTACAGTAGGGCAAACAGGCTCAGGTTTAACTTACTGTGGTTACGACATTAGCGAGCTTGCTGAAAAAGCGCAGTTTGAAGAAGTGTCGTTTTTACTTTCTCGCGGCGAGCTACCAACATCAAGTGAACTGGCAGAGTACAAAGCTAAACTTAAAAGTTTACGTGGTTTACCAGAGGCACTAAAAACAGTGCTTGAGAACATTCCAAAAGAGGCACATCCGATGGATGTAATGCGCACAGGGTGTTCTATGTTAGGTAACCTTGAAATGGAAAATGACTTTAGCGAAGCAAACGATGCGATTGACCGTATGGTGGCAATTTTCCCAAGTATTATTTGTTACTGGTATCGTTTTACTCATGACGGTGTTCGCATCGAAACACAAACTGATGACGATTCAGTAGGCGCACACTTTTTAACGCTATTACACGATAAAGCGCCAAGTGAATTATTTGCACAAGTAATGAATGTATCGCTAATTTTGTACGCAGAGCATGAGTTTAATGCCTCTACCTTTACCGGTCGCGTGTGTGCATCAACGCTTTCTGATATTCACTCATGTGTAACTGGCGCAATTGGTACCTTACGTGGCCCACTGCATGGTGGTGCCAACGAAGCCGCCATGGATATGATTGAAGGCTTTACCAGCGCCGATCAAGCTGAAGATGCACTGATGGGGATGCTTGAGCGTAAAGATAAAATTATGGGCTTTGGCCACGCAATTTACCGCGAGTCGGATCCGCGTAATGTAATTATTAAAAAATGGTCTGAAAAATTAGCTGCAGAAGTGGGTGATGATGTGCTTTACCCGGTATCTGTTCGTTGTGAAGAAGTCATGTGGCGTGAGAAGAAGTTATTCTGTAATGCTGACTTTTTCCATGCATCGGCGTACCACTTTATGGGTATTCCTACCAAGTTGTTCACGCCTATCTTCGTAATGAGCCGCGTAACTGGTTGGACAGCGCATGTAAAAGAGCAGCGTGCAAATAACCGTATTATTCGCCCAAGTGCTGATTACACCGGGCCAGATGCGCGTAGCTACACGCCAATTGAATCAAGAGGCTAATTAGTTAGCGTTTAAGGTGAGCCTAGCTCACCTTTTATTGTTTATAGCGCTGATGATTACTCATTATAGCGCTTTAGCGTACTCTCCTCCGTCACCAAATTAGCGAATTTATTATGACCATTATTAATAACACCCAATACCGTAAGCCTTTACCAGGCTCAAATGTTGATTACTACGATACCCAAGCCGCCGTCGATGCCATTAAGCCAGGCGCATACGCTACACTACCTTACAGTTCGCGTGTATTTGCCGAAAACTTAGTGCGTCGCTGTGAGCCCGATATGCTAACCGATGCGCTTAGCCAAATAATTGAGCGTAAACAAGACTTAGATTTTCCATGGTATCCGGCACGCGTTGTATGTCATGACATTTTAGGCCAAACCGCACTGGTTGATTTAGCGGGCCTGCGTGATGCTATTGCTGCAAAAGGCGGCGATCCTGCAAAAGTAAATCCGGTTGTACCGACTCAACTGATTGTGGATCATTCATTAGCTGTTGAGCACGCAGGTTTTGATCCCGATGCATTTGAAAAAAACCGCGCCATTGAAGATAGACGCAACGATGACCGTTTTCATTTTATAAACTGGACCAAAACAGCGTTTAAAAATATTGATGTGATCCCACCGGGTAATGGCATCATGCATCAAATTAACCTTGAAAAAATGTCGCCGGTGATTCAAAACCGCGATGGCATTGCCTTCCCAGATACCTTAGTAGGTACCGACAGCCATACCCCGCATGTTGATGCATTAGGTGTTATTGCTGTTGGTGTAGGTGGCCTTGAAGCCGAAAGCGTAATGCTTGGGCGCGCATCATATATTCGTTTACCAGATATAGTGGGCGTAGAGCTTACCGGTAAACGCCAGCCTGGCATAACTGCAACCGATATTGTACTGGCGATTACCGAATTTTTACGTGAGCAACGTGTGGTATCGACTTACCTTGAGTTTTACGGTGAAGGGGCCGATGCACTAACCCTGGGTGATAGAGCGACCATTTCGAACATGACCCCAGAATTTGGCGCCACCGCTGCTATGTTCTACATTGACGATAAAACTATTGATTACTTGCGTTTAACAGGCCGTGATGAAGATCAAATTGCCCTGGTAGAAAACTACGCTAAAACAGCTGGTTTATGGAGTGATAGCTTAAAAACAGCGCATTACGATCGTGTACTTAAGTTTGATTTATCAAGTGTAGGGCGCAACATTGCAGGGCCTTCAAATCCGCATCGTCGTGTATCTACCAGCGATCTAGCTGCGCAAGGTATTTCGGGTGTTGTTGAGAACGAAGAAGGCTTAATGCCAGATGGCGCCTGTATTATCGCCGCTATTACCAGCTGTACTAATACCAGTAACCCGCGCAATGTAATTGCTGCAGGTTTATTGGCGCGAAATGCAAACGCTAAAGGCTTAATGCGTAAACCGTGGGTTAAAACCTCATTGGCGCCGGGTTCAAAAGCGGTGCAGTCGTACCTTGAAGATGCAAACTTACTCACTGAACTAGAGCAACTCGGTTTTGGTATTGTGGGTTTTGCCTGTACTACCTGTAACGGCATGAGTGGTGCGTTGGACCCTAAAATTCAACAAGAAGTGATTGACCGCGATTTATACGCAACGGCTGTGCTTTCGGGCAACCGTAACTTTGATGGCCGAATTCATCCGTATGCTAAGCAAGCGTTTTTAGCGTCACCACCTTTAGTAGTTGCTTATGCAATTGCGGGTACCATTCGCTTTGATATAGAAAAAGATATACTCGGTAAAGATCAGCAAGGTAACGATGTAACCTTAAAAGATTTATGGCCATCTGATGAAGAGATAGATGCGGTTATCAAACAAAGCGTAAAACCAGAGCAGTTTAGAAAAGTATACGAGCCAATGTTTAACTTAACTGTTGATTACGGCGAAGATAACGACCCTCTATACGATTGGCGCCCAGAGAGTACGTATATTCGCCGCCCACCTTACTGGGAAGGAGCATTGGCAGGTGAGCGCAGTATGACAGGTATGCGCGCGTTAGCAGTACTTGGCGATAACATTACAACCGATCACTTATCACCTTCTAATGCAATTATGGCCAGCAGCGCAGCAGGTGAATACTTAACTAAAATGAACGTACCAGAAGAAGACTTTAACTCATACGCCACTCACCGAGGCGATCACTTAACCGCACAACGAGCTACATTTGCAAACCCTAAACTATTGAACGAAATGGTATTAGATGAAAACGGAGAAGTGAAGCAAGGCTCATATGCACGCATAGAGCCAGAAGGTGAAAACACGCGTATGTGGGAAGCAATTGAAACCTACATGCAGCGTAAACAGCCACTCATTATTGTGGCAGGCGCTGATTACGGCCAAGGCTCTTCGCGCGATTGGGCAGCAAAAGGCGTTAGGCTTGCTGGTGTTCAGGTTATTGCAGCCGAAGGGTTTGAACGTATTCACCGTACTAACTTAATTGGTATGGGCGTATTGCCGCTTGAATTTAAACCAGGCACAACGCGTAAAACACTTAACCTAGATGGAAGCGAAAGCTACGACGTGAAGGGCGAACCAACACCAGGCGCAACCCTAGAGCTTGTTATTACGCGTAAAAATGGCGAGGTATTAAACGTACCAATGAAATGTCGACTAGATACGCAAGAAGAGCTCTCTATTTATGCGGCAGGCGGTGTGTTACAACGCTTTGCGCAAGACTTTTTAGAAGCCACGCAAGCATCATAAGGACACACGTTTATGTTTAAACCACAAATTAAAGTGCCTGCGACCTATATGCGTGGTGGCACGAGTAAAGGGGTTTTTTTTAATTTAACCGATTTACCCGCACCTGCCCAAGTGGCAGGTGCGGCGCGCGATAGCTTATTATTGCGCGTTATTGGTAGCCCAGATGCATACGGTAAACAAACCGACGGCATGGGCGGAGCAACCTCAAGTACCAGTAAAACGGTTATTTTGAGTAAGAGTGAACAGCCCGATCACGATGTTGATTATTTATTTGGTCAAGTCGCCATTGATAAAGCGTTTGTTGATTGGAGTGGTAACTGCGGAAACTTAACCTCTGCCGTGGGCGCGTTTGCCATCAGCAATGGTTTAGTTGATAAATCTCGCGTACCGGATAATGGCATTGCTATTGTGCGCGTATGGCAGGCGAACATTAAAAAAAGTATTTTAGTGCATGTACCTATGACTAACGGTGAAGTACAAGAAACCGGTGACTTTGAGTTAGATGGTGTGACGTTTCCTGCCGCTGAGGTAAAGCTTGAATTTATTGACCCTGCTGATGGTGATGGTGCGCTATTTCCAACAGGCAATGTGGTTGATGATTTAGAAGTACCAGGTGTGGGGACATTAAAAGCAACTATGATCAACGCAGGTATCCCTACTATTTTTGTAAATGCCCGCGATATTGGTTATTCCGGTACTGAGCTACAAGATGATATAAACGCTGATGAAGCCGCACTCACTAAGCTTGAAACCATTCGTGCCTATGGCGCGGTAAAAATGGGACTAATTAATACTATTAATGAAGCACAAGCACGCCAACACACACCTAAAGTGGCGTTTGTGGCTGCACCGCTTAATTACAAATCATCAAGTGGTAAGCAGGTTAATGCAAGCGATATAGATTTGTTAGTACGTGCAATGTCAATGGGTAAGTTACACCATGCAATGATGGGCACAGCCGCCGTGGCTATTGGCACAGCAGCCGCAATTGACGGAACATTAGTTAATTTGGCCGCTGGTGGCGGTGCTATTAACGAGGTTAACTTTGGTCACCCATCGGGCACACTTAAAGTAGGTGCCAAGGCGGTTGTTACAAATGGCCAATGGCAAGTGACTAAAGCGAGTATGAGCCGCAGCGCACGTGTATTAATGGAAGGCTGGGTAAGAGCGCCATTTGATTATGACTAACTAGCACCCAAAATACGTACTATAGTAAAATAATAAGCCGCGAACTTAACTTAGTTTGCGGCTTTTTTATTTAGCAATTCAGTAGGTTGTAAAATGTACTTTGTTGAGGGGGGCTCAATAAACAGCAACATTTTTTCTGTTATGTCGGCAAATATTCACTTATATTAAAATGAATATTAGCCCGTGTATTTTTTCAATACAGTTTGTACGGAGTACATTAATGGATTTATCAAGGCTAAATGCAGAAAGGTTAATACAAAACTTACAAACCGGTGTGGTGGTGCATTCACCAGACACAGGAATTTTATATGCAAATCCTGCAGCTTTAAACATTTTACGTTTAACAAAAGAGCAAGCGCTAGGGCGCGACTCGTTTGATAGTAAATGGAAAATACTGGATGAATTTCGTCAACCTCTGCAGAGTTCTCAGTATCCTGTTAGCATTGTTATTGAAACCCAAAAACCACTGATGAATCTTGAAATAGGTATATGTGATAGTTCAAGCGACGAAATTACATGGGTGCTATGTAACGCTTATCCAGAGTTTGACGAGCAGAACAACATTGCTGAAATAGTCGTCACTTTTATCGATATTACTCATCAAAAACAAGCTATTCCATTTAAAGAAATTGTTGAATTAGCCAGCGACGTTATTTTAGTTACCGAGGCAAGCCCTATTACTAATGATGGCCCTAAAATTGTTTATGCAAACCAATCGTTTACTAAAGTAACGGGTTATCATTTAGATGAAGTTAGAGGTAAAACGCCGCGCATTTTACAAGGCGCTAAAACTCAACAAGCCACACGCGATAAAATTAGGCATGCGCTAGAAAATAAACAGCAAGTATCTGAGCAAATACTCAATTATAAAAAATCAGGTGAGCCTTATTGGATTGATATGAATATTTTTCCATTAAAAAATGCGTTAGGTGAGGTGGCTTACTATGCAGCGATTGAGCGCGATATTACAAAAATGAAGCAGTATCAAGCACAACTAAAAGATTTAACCATTAAAGATCCGCTTACTAATTTGCTCAACCGAAGAGGGTTTGTGGAAACAGCTAAACTTGCACTTGATGAGTGTATTAAAGACAGCCAGCACTTAACCCTTACGATGATAGATATAGATCACTTTAAGCGCATTAACGATCAATTTGGCCACGAAGGCGGAGATAGTGTGTTGCAAAGCATAGCTGCTACGTTTAAATCATTTTGTGACAGTGATGATATTATAGCGCGTTTAGGAGGAGAAGAGTTTTGCATTGTTTCGCCTACCAAATGTGTCAGTACCGTTGTTAAAACCTTAGCAAAGTTGCAAGATCATTTAAAAGATAACCCAGTGCAGTTATCAAGTGGCGGGCAGGTGAGTTATACAATAAGCAGTGGTGTATCAAGTTTGACTTCTGAGTCGTGTTCGCTGCAGGGATTATTAAGAAATGCCGATACCGCACTTTATAATGCAAAAACAACCGGACGGAACCAAACGGTGGTGTTTAACCAAAGCCTTAGACTATGAGTAGATATAACTGAAAACAGGCACGCTCAAATTTAGCTGCCTACGGCTTAATCGAGGTTATAACACTGCTGTTTTTTATTTTTTATAAAGCGCTCAAATTCATTATTTGCACGCATATTCGCTATTTCTGCGTTGATATCATCTAAGATAAATTGCCAATTAGGCGTACTTTTACTGATTTCATAATACAGGGCTTTGTATTCTATGCTTGGCGTTAATGCAACTAGCGCACTAAGCATCCTCTTTTTTTCTCTAGCTGATAATAGTGATTTATAAATACTGGCTCTTAGCACTTCTAAGTCGGCAACAATAAGCTCAACCCGACCATTTAAAAGCAAATGAATAAGCTGATACTCACTGTTAGCAACGATGGTTTTTATTCCGCCTTGTTCAATAAGTTGATCTAATTCTTTACTATTTTTATATGAACGTACCACCCCCATAACCCTGTTTTTTACAGACTCAATACTGCCATCGTAATTTATGCTGTGATCTCTAAGTGCTACAAATGATAAGTCGCCACCAGGAATGGGCTCAGATAACGCCAATAACTGATTACGTGTTTTGGTTAAAATGTTTTCTGACATTACATCGTCACTAATAAAATACTCAGGAAATAAAATATCAGCTTTACCTAATTCAGCTTCACGAACGGCACGCGCCCAAGGGTAAAACTCTATATGTACACCATAGCCGCGTTTTACTAACATGCTTACTGTAAGTTGATATAGCCAGCCCTTATTGCATAAGTGATCGTCTATATAAGGGGGCCAATTAAGTGTAACTAAACGAAGGACTGTATCGGCTTTTAAATTATAGCCATAGCCGTTTTTGTATTTTTCTCCGGGAAGCGTGATGTTTTTATTGCCGACCGTGAAGGTCACTGGCGCAGGTTGTGCGTAAGTGAAAAATGATAATACTAAGGCAACGATTAAAAATATTCTCATAAGGATAATGCATTTTTATCTTTAATTTTAAGTTTAGTGCGTTATTTGGAATAAACAACTTAAATAGTGAGGTTCTTCTAGGGTCTGTTGACCTTTCAAGGTTAAATTTGCAGCAGTCTGTTTGGTATTTAGGCAAGGCAGAGCCTATGTGGTGTGGTTATTCCCCATAAATAGGCGATAACGCAGCATCAATGCCAAACAGGCGCTGCCCGAAGGGTTCTGCCTAGGGGCGATTTACTCTTTGTTGCCTACATGGATGTAGGTAAGGGGCGTGAGCAGGACGCGGAAGCTTTGCTCGGTTTTTACTTAGCCCACTAGGTTACAAACCTCGCGCCGCGATTAAACCGCCTCTAGTTTGAACAAATTGTAATCCGCAAAGGTCAACAGACCCTAATATACAAACAATTAAATATAGCCTTAAAAAGCGATAGCTATTAACATGCAAAGGTAGGTAATTTCACTTTAATACGACATAACAACAAAAAGTCTTTTTACTAGAGGGAATTTTTATGGCTAACAAGCCAATAAGTGAAGACAATCCATTTGCTAATTTATCTGATGTGCAGTGTAAGCAGATCCAAAATTGGTACCAAAAGCATATTTCTTCAACCTTACATTCTTTACTTAAAGGCAGTAAGTCTGGGCAAGTTATTGAGAGTAAGTTAGAAAGTACTTTAAATAAAGCGCTCTCTCAGAGCAAACAGCTTACTACTTATGCTATTGAGGGTAATTCGAGTATTAAATTAAAAAATGCCAGTGTTATGGCTGAGCTTAATGATACCCGTGATTTGTTTTATGGCGCGCAAGTTAAAATAAATAAACTAGAGCAAAAAATAACAACCAGTGCTCAAGAAATACAATTATTAGAGACAGAAAAAAGCGAACTGCAGCTAGAAGTACGTAGTTTAAAGCAACGTTTAAATCACGTACTTTCAAGGCTAGAATCGCAAGGTGTCTCATTCCAAAAAAGCCATTATGTAGGACGTATATTAGTTCAGGCTTTGCGAGCAAGTTTTGAAAATTGGCAGCAAACTCCACAAGGAGAGCCCTTTAAAAATCATGATTTTTACAAGCTTTTCCCGCGTGTTTTGTACTCAAGCTTATTAAAGGAAATAGAAAAACTGCTAGGGGAGCACGATTATAATCAAATCGAGCGTTCACTTAGTGATTTTGTGTTTAAGCAAAAGGGCTCGCCTGTAGAAAATTGGCCAGATGAAGACCCGATTTACGAGACGCGGTTAATTAACCAAAAGCAGTCAGAGCTGTTAATAAAATTACATAGCCAACACCTGCAACGAAAAAACTTTACGTCCTATTTAGAAAAACGCCTTTCTAGCACTGGCTTTACCCATAAACACAGTGATTTATTGATGACGCTGGTTGAGTTTGCGACACACGATGAAAATAGCAAATTTTCTAGTTATTGCCATTAAGTTATTAGTAATGTTATTAAGTATTAAAGCAGCACCACTAAATATCATGTTGTTGTAGACCAAGTATTTTTAATTTGGTTGCTAGGGTATTTTGTGCAAGTGCTTTTTTTACCAATTTATAAAGCGTGTTTATATCAAGTTGCTGTGTTGGACGAATTAATAACTGGTGTTTATACGTTTGCGCGACGCGTTCAGAGATAAGCAGCTTTTTTTTACTTTGTGGGTACTTATTTAGGTATTGATTTAAATAAGAACGGGTAACAATCGCCATATCGCTGCGTTTTTTTAATACTAATTCAATACTTTTTTTATGACTGCTCAGTAACGTCATTTTATATTCGTTTTCAAGTATTGATAGATTGTTTTCAAAGTTTGCTAACTGATAGTGATAGCCTAAAATCCCAATGAGGGTTTTATCGTCTAAGTTATCAAACCAAGCTTGTGACTTTGCAAATTGCTTTAAAGCAATAAATACTTCGCTGTCTGTTGCCATCACAGGGGAGTTACTGATTATATGGTTGCCTTGCAGCCACCCCCAGTTTGGATCTTCAAAAAATACCGCATCGAACAAACCTTGCTGATAATCTTTAAAGCGCCGAATAGGTGTGGTGAGCACAAGCTCAAAATGATAGTCAGATTGTATTTTATTAAGCTCAGCAATTAGCTCTACGGTGAAACCTGAAGCACGGCCGTCAACAATCTCTATGTAGGGAGGAAATTCATAGCCACCCACTTTGATTAGGGTTTTAGCTTGAACTTGCCCAGCAAAAATAAATAGCAATAGTAATGTAATGAGTGCGGCAGACTTCACAGGTAAATCCTTTCCTAGAATACTTTCTGATATTTCATCTTATAAGATAGCCTACTTGTTAACATAGTATTAATTTTCAAGCAATAAATTCTGACTTTGCAACGTGATTAAATGGATGTTACCTAATATTTGTTAAGGAAGTTTAGAGCGTGTGCGCTTTTTTTGGAGCTTTTTGATGTTGGCGTTGCTTAATGGCGGGTGTTTCCCCAATGTCGGGTGTTTCCCCCAATGTCGGGTGTTTCACCAATGTCGGGTGGCGCGGCTTCGCCACTTAACCGACCTACGTTCCCAACAATTAACGTAGGTTGGATAAGCCAGAGGCGCCATCCGACGATGTTGGATAATTCGGAGGCGCCACCCGACGATGTTGGATAAGCCAGAGGCGCCATCCGACGATGTTGGATAAGCCAGAGGCGCCATCCGACGATGTTGGATAATTCAAAGGCGTTATCCTAAGGTATTGAATAACCCAGAGGTATTAGCCGTTTATTATAAGGAGATTTTTTGTGAGATATCGTAGAAATTATCAACCGGGAGGAACGTATTTTTTTACGGTTAATTTGCAGGATCGTAAAAAATCATTATTGGTTGAGCATATTGATTTATTGCGTGGGGCTGTGCGCTGGGTAAAAATGCATAAACCATTTTATATTGATGCGTGGGTGGTGTTGCCTGATCATATGCATGCAGTGTTAACTTTACCCGAAGGTGATAGCGATTATTCTGGTCGTTGGCGCGAAATTAAAAAACGTTTTTCTAAAGGCTTGCCTAAAAACGAACATGTATCACTCGCACGCATTAATAAAAATGAACGAGGGATTTGGCAACGCCGTTTTTGGGAGCATACCATTGTTGATGAACGTGATTATTGGCACCATGTAAATTATGTTCATTTTAATCCGCTTAAACATGGTTTGGTTGAACGGGTGGTTGATTGGCCTTATTCAAGCTTTCATAAAGCGGTCGCATCAGGAATGTACAGCCGTAATTGGTGTGGGGAATAATTAATACATTTTATGTCGGATGTTTCCCATACGTTATCAATAATGAACGTAGGTTGGATAAGCCGAAGGCGTCATCCGAAGATGTTGGATAATTCAAAGGCGTCATCCGACGATGTTGGATAATTCAGAGGCGTCATCCGAAGATGTTGGATAATTCAAAGGCGTCATCTGACGATTTTGGATATTGGTCATTACCGGTGCAGGCTTTGCTTTATGTTGGGTGGCGTTTGGTGTTGGAATGTTACCTAATGTCGGGTGTTTCACCAATGTCGGGTGGCGCGGCTTCGCCACTTAACCGACCTACGTTCTTTTTTTAATTGGTACGACTGAGTGGATTCGAACCACCGACCCTTGGACCGGGTGATTAAGAGTAGGTAGTGCTTTTTCTTGAGGTGTTTTTTTGAATTGGTACGACCGAGTGGATTCGAACCACCGACCCTTGGACCGGGTGATTAAGAGTAGGTAGTGCTTTTTCTTGAGGTGTTTTTTTGAA
>NZ_JBEOOG010000086.1:0-15963 GCF_040308965.1 Pseudoalteromonas sp. MER144-MNA-CIBAN-0113 | reverse complement strand
TTGGTCGAATGATCGGATCATGGAACGAGCATTTAGTTCCTTTAAATTAGTAATTTCTTATCCGAAGCTCAGGTTAGTTAATAAATCTCAATTTAATTGCCATACTTCGAATGAAATTCAAACAATTCTCAAGCTGCCGCGAATTCCCAATTTAAGTGGCACTGGTCAAAAAAAATGCAAAAAATTCAAATTTTATAAAAAACCAATTGATAACTATTTTCGTTTAGATTAATATAAACCTACTAAATGAAATTGAGAGTTGTTTGTATTCATGTATGTTTGTCTTTGTCACGGTGTGACCGATAAAAAAATTGAGCAAACCATCGACGATGGTGCTACTACCATGCGCGAGCTAACTAAAGAGCTTAAAGTGGGCAGCCAATGCGGTAAGTGTTGTTGTTGTACTAAAAAGATCCTCAATCGTAAACTGATTCAAATTGCAGATATAACCGATCAAGTGGCTTAATAGTAATCTACATAAATAGGCCTACCTAAACGAATTGGTATAACATTTAAAAATTAAACATAAAAAAAGCAGCCTTAGCTGCTTTTTTTGTATTTATAACTTTAACTTACAGTTGCGATTGTAAGTAGTTTTCAAGCCCAGTGTTTTTGATCAGCAGTTGCTGTGTTTCTAGCCAATCAATTTGCTCTTCTTGCTCATTTAAAATGTTATCGAGCGCTTCGCGGCTAATGTAATCTTTTTTACTCTCAGCTAGCTTAATGGCTGTGCGTAGCTCATCTATAGTATCTAGCTCAAAGCTCATGTTAGCGGCAATCATTTCTTCGCTGTTTTCGCCTATACGTAAACGTCCTAAATCTTGAAGGTTCGGTAGGCCTTCTAAAAATAAAATACGCTCAATTAAACGGTCGGCGTTTTTCATTTTTTGTATCGATACTTTGTAATCAGCTTTGTCTAGTTTACTAAAACCAAAATCTTTAAACATGCGTGCATGTAAAAAGTATTGGTTAATACCCACAAGCTCATTAGCAAGTACTTTATTTAGTGCTGCAATAACGTCTTTATCGCCTTTCATAATGTAAGTCCTTATTCGCCCATTTGAGCTTGGTGGTAGTTTTGAGTGCCAATTTTGTCAATCAGACCCAGTTGTTGCTCTAACCAGTAGACGTGATCTTCTTCGGTATCAAATAATAGCTTTTCTAGAATTTCACGAGATTGATAATCTTGCTGTTGTTCACAGATGGCAATAACTTCTTTAACACACTCAACCACTTCAAGTTCTAAGGTTAAGTCGTTTTGCATCATGCTTTTTACATCGTTACCAATTAAGAGGTCACGACGTTTGGTCATGTTTGGTACGCCTTCTAAAAAAAGAATACGCTTAATTAGCCAATCAGCGTGATCTTTTTCTTCTTCCATTTCATGGTTAAGACGCTCATAAAGTTTGTTTAAGCCCCAATCGTCGTACATACGAGAATGAATAAAATACTGGTCAATAGCAGCTAATTCGTTAGCTAACAATGTATTGAAGGCGTCGATTACTTTTTGATTACCTTTCATAGCGCTTATCCTAAAAATTCTAATTGTGGCTAGTCTAGTATATAGGCACAGAATTGCAAGTAATTTACTTATAAATCATATGGTTAATATTGAGTTTGATTCTCGTTTAAGTTTGCATTGCTGGTTGATAAATGGACAAGTTGCTATTTGTATTTTAGATCAGCAAGTTACATTTTTTATAACATAAAAAGGCATACTTACTAAGGTTATTAAGTAAAGTATTGCAGCTATTCTAAGTGTTGAGGTTGTTCTTTTACGCTTTATTACTTCGAATTCTGGGATGAATACAGTAAAACTGAAATATTTACACAACTGAGTTTTTTCACTCAATTTATTTTGTAGCCACTCTCGTAATCTAATTATTGCTATTGTAGCGGGGGGATGTCTTTGCACCCAGCTCACGGCTCTGTAATTAATGAAGTAAGAAAGGCTAAGGAGCAGGGAAGTGGACATTTATTGTTTACACAAATATCCGTGAAAAAAGCAGATAAAGCTGAAAACTTAATGCTGCCCCTTGCAGCAGCAACTATCAGTACTCTTTAATTAATTTGTGATAATACTTATCTATCGTATTTTTGTAGCGGTTTAAATAAAAACCGCTGAGAAGTCTATCTAATATATAAGTAAACCTACTTAGAGCTTTAATGTAATCATTTTGGTTATTGAAAACAGTGATTAGTAACACTCGATTACACAGTGCTCAATTGCAAATTCATCATGTAAATAATGTTTAATGGCGTTAAGCTCAATAAGGGTATCTGTTTGCATCACAATTTCACAGTGTGTGGTGTTATCGTCGAGTTGCCATGCTTTTATTGATTTTATTTGAGTAATGGCAAACTGTTGCAGTAACTTTTTACTGATAAGTTGCTGGTCAAAACCAATGGGGGCTGCCTGCATTAAAATGCTGCAGCTGGCTTTAAGTAATAATACGCCGTGATAAATAACATACAGTGATATCAATATCGTCGCTATTAAATCAACTACATACCACTGGTATAAAATAATTAAAGTACCCGCAATAATAACCACAATAGAGGCCATGGCATCAGACACATTATGAATAAACGCCGCCTTTATATTCATGTTGTTTTTAGTGCCGGCTTTAAAGGTTAATAATGCAGTGACTAAATCAATGAATAGCGCTACTGCAGCAACCCACACAATGATCCAGCCATTGATAGGTTGAGGGTTTAAATAACTACTTATGGCCTCAAAAATTAAATAACCACCGATGACTATTAACGTGGTGCTATTAAAAAGAGTTGCTAGTATTTCTGCACGTTTGTAGCCAAAATGGTGGGTTGTATCAGCTTGCTTATTGCCAATTTTTCGAGCAACGAGGGCGATAAAAATTGAGGCCGCATCACTTAGGTTATGTAATGCATCGGCAATTAATGAAAGGCTACCAGAAAATACGCCGCCAACAACTTGCACTGCAGTCAGTAAAACGTTTATAAATACGGCAAGAGTGAGCTGTTTATCACTTTGGTTATCATCAACGTGACTGTGTGAATGACCATGACCCATTTTAGTTAAACTTCCTCATTGCTTTACTGTGTACTCATAATGACAACTTTTTGCCATATATAAAAGCGTTGTTTTAATTTGTTTTTTTAATGCCCTAATGAATAAATTGAAATAAGCTCATGAACGTTACTTATTGAATATAAAACGATATGCTAGGGTATAAATAAATGTATTAATGGCTTAAATTATCATAATTAGTTAAGCACTTTTTATATTAAATTAGATGCTTACCAGGCATAAAAGTAGTTTTTTAAGGGTCAATAACAATGAACACAGCAATAGAAATTCGCGATGCAAAGCAAAGTGATGCAAAAACAATTCTACACTTTATCAATGAGCTTGCTATTTACGAAAAAGAACCTGATGCAGTTAAAACCGATGAGCAAGCCATTTTAAACACCCTGTTTTGTGAGGGCGCAACGGCGCACAGTTTAATATGTTTACAAGATGATGAGCCAATTGGTTTTGCCGTGTATTTTTACAACTACTCGACTTGGTTAGGTAAAAATGGTCTTTATCTAGAAGATTTATACGTGAGCCCTGATAGCCGCGGAAATGGCGCTGGTAAAGCCATTATGAAAGAACTGGCAAACAGAGCAATCAATAAAGACTGTGGTCGCTTTGAATGGGTGGTACTTGATTGGAATAAACCCGCGATTGATTTTTATAATAGCATGGGCGCTGAGCCACAAAATGAATGGATTATATATCGTTTAACGGGTCAGGCATTAATTGATTTTGCAAATAAAGATTAGTGCCGAATATGGCCAGTAATACGCTTAGTTTTTGCTAAGCTAAGCGCTACCTAATTTACAAGAGCATTTTATGGGTGATCAGCACTGGCAAAAAGCACGTCAAAGTCGTGATGCTCGTTTCGATGGGCTTTTTTATGTAGCCGTTAAAAGTACCGGTATTTATTGCAGGCCAATTTGCCCTGCGCCCACAGCTCACGAAAAAAATGTGGTTTACTATCAGTTTGCGCACTCTGCCGCGCAAGCTGGTTTCAGGCCTTGTATTCGTTGTCGGCCCGATAGTGCACCAGGTAGTGCGGCTTGGCAGGGAACAAAAACAACGGCTCTACGAGCCAAGCAATTAATTGATCAGGATAATCAGCACGACTGCGAAAAGCTCGCCACGCGTTTAGGAATAAGTAGCCGTTATTTAAGGCGATTATTTTCTCAATATTTTGGCATTTCTATCACGCAATATCGGTTATTTAATCAATGCCATTTTGCAAAAAAATTGATTCAAGAAACCAGCTTACCGCTTACCGAGATAGCGTTTGCTTCCGGCTTTAAAAGTGTGCGACGATTCAATGATGCTTTTTTAAAACAACTTAATATCGCGCCCTCAGCGCTCAGAACCGCCAAGCACTCAACTGATCTTGGGCTCACCTTAATTTTGCCTTTTCGTCCGCCGTATAACTGGCAAGCATTGCATGGGTTTTTAGCAAAACGACTTATAGAGCCAATAGAGTGGTTAACGCCAACCAGTTATGGGCGTACTTTTACTTATAAATCGTGTAGAGGCCACTTTAATGCTGAATTTATTGCAGATAAACATCATTTTCGAGTGCAAATTGATATAGATAATACGCAATATTTACAGCCAGTTATTAACAACATTCGCCGTGTACTTGATTTAGATGCAGATACTTATTTAATTGCGGCGCATTTAAGCGAACACATTAATAATGCATTTCCACTTACTAAAGGCTTAAGGTTATCGGGTATTTGGTCAACCTTTGAAGCGGGTATTCGCGCTGTGTTAGGTCAGCAGGTGAGTGTAACTGCGGCGCATAATTTAGTGACTCAATTAGTGCAACGGCTTTCAGAGCAACAAGAGGGAAAGGTGTACTTTCCAACACCTGAAGTAGTGGCAGGTAGTGATTTTGCTTTTTTTAAAATGCCGCAGGCACGTAAAAATGCACTGCATAACCTCGCTGAATTTTGTGTTATCCACCCCAAGGAGGATGATTTAGACCAATGGCTTACGTTAAAAGGAATTGGCCCTTGGACGGTTAATTACGCAAAACTGCGCGGTCAAAGCCAGCCCGATATTTTACTTGATGGCGATTTAGGCGTTAAAAAGGCACAAGCGGCAGCACGCTCTTTTGAATCTGCGAACTGTGCACCATTTCGATCTTACTTAACTTTTCAACTTTGGCAGCAATTATGATAGTGCAAACCAGTTTACCAAGCCCGATTGACGATATTATTATTCAGGCAACTGAAAACGGTATTAGTTATGTGGGGTTTTATCCACCGGCCAGTTATATCAGTACGCCTTTAAATAAGGTGACTAATTCACATGTTTTATCTTGTGTGGCGCAGCTTAATGAGTACTTTGCTCATACGCGTACTGAGTTTGATTTAGAGCTTGATACTGGCGGCACGCCATTTCAGCAAAGCGTATGGCAGGCACTGTGTAGCGTACCCTTTGGAAAAGTGGCGACTTATAAAGATATTGCCGAGCAGTTAAACAACCCTAAAGCTGTGAGAGCGGTAGGGGCTGCAAATGGTAAAAACCCAATCAGTATTATTGTGCCGTGTCATCGTATTATTGGCGCAAATAAAAAACTAACTGGTTATGCAGGTGGTTTAGAGCGCAAGCAATGGTTACTAGAGCATGAAGCAAAATAAATAGCTAAATAACGTATCCAAATTTGTATTCTGAGCACTTTAAGGTAGCATAAGCGCACTTTTTATTTGAAGGCACGACAATGGCGCAATTATACTTTTACTACTCTGCAATGAATGCAGGTAAATCAACCACCTTACTACAATCTGCATTTAATTATAAAGAACGTGGTATGGAGCCGGTGATCCTCACGGCGGCTATCGATGATAGAGCCGGAGTGGGTAAAGTATCATCACGTATTGGCTTGCAAGCAGATGCGCATATTTATGATGCAGATATAGATGTATTTGCGCTTATTCAATCTCTTAATGCAGCTAAAAAACGTCATTGTGTGCTGGTGGATGAATGTCAGTTTTTATCAAAAGACCAAGTTATGCAGTTAACCGATGTAGTCGATGAGTTAGGTATACCCGTATTGTGTTACGGATTGCGTAACGACTTTAGAGGGGAGCTGTTTATAGGGTCACAGTATTTACTTGCTTGGGCTGATAAGCTAATTGAGCTTAAAACGGTGTGTCATTGTGGGCGCAAAGCAAATCACGTATTACGTACCGATGAAAATGGCGAGGCTATTGCCGATGGTAATCAAGTTGAAATTGGCGGCAACGACCGTTATGAATCGGTGTGCCGCAAGCATTACAAAGCGGCGTTAAATATGGGCCGTTAAGGCTTTAATAAAGATATCTATATCCGCTTTAGTAATACCTAAATGGGTTACTAGCCTAAGTTGCTTACTTGGGCTAAACACAATGTCATGTGCTTTTAAATCGGCTGCTAGCTTTGTGATGTTTATGCTGTTATCAAACGTAGCGTAAACCATATTTGTGGTATTACTCATATTTACTTCAAAGCCTGAAATTTCACTTAACTGCTGTGCTAAATAACGCGCATTAGCGTGATCATCGACTAAACGTTGAGTGTTATTTTCTAACGCATATTGCCCCGCAGCAGCTAACATACCCGCTTGGCGCATACCGCCGCCAAGCACTTTACGCCAGCGTCTTGCTTTAGCGATTAACTGCTCAGAACCTAATAATAATGAGCCAACTGGCGCACCTAAGCCTTTCGATAAACAAATAGAGACTGAATCAAAATGTTTGGTGATTTCTTTAATATCAAGGTTAAGCTCGGCTGCGGCATTAAATGCTCGCGCGCCATCTAAATGCAGTGCTAAGTTATGTTGATCAACAAATTCACGTGCTTTAATTAAATAATCAATACCCAGTACTTTGCCACCTATGGTGTTTTCAAGGCTCAGTAATCGCGTTTTCGCAAAGTGGCTATCATCGGGTTTTATTGCAGCAGCAATTTTAGTAAAACACAAGCTACCATCGGCTTCATTTTCAATAGGCTGTGGTTGAATAGAGCCTAAAACGGCAGCGCCACCGCCTTCAAACTTGTAGTTATGAGCACTTTGCCCACAAATATACTCATCACCTCGCTCACAATGTGCCATTAATGCCAATAAGTTTGTTTGCGTGCCTGAGCTACAAAAAAGTGCATCTTCTACATTAAAGCGCAATCTAGCATAGGCTTCCAATTGGTTAACGCTTTCATCATCGCCGTATACATCATCGCCAACCGGGGCATGATACATAATATCTCGCATTTTATTGCAAGGCTTGGTCACTGTGTCTGAGCGAAAATCTTTCATGAGTAGTCCTTATGGTTGTTATATGAATTCTTCACAAATTTGTTCACGGGTCGTTTTATCAAAATAACTCCACGCAATAAAGCGACTGACTTTTTGCCCTTGTGCCATTTCAACGATTTTATAGTCGCAAATAGGGAGCTGTTTTAGCTGTGTTTGTAAAGCAGCAAGGGTCTCTTTTTTAGAAACCAACGAGGTGAACCAGATCACTTGCTCACTGAACTGAGCGCTTTCTTTGATCATGTTAGAAATAAAGGCCAGTTCGCCGCCTTCACACCATAACTCATTACTTTGGCCACCAAAGTTGAGGGCGTTACTGGGGGCTTTACCTAAGTTTTTCCATTTACGTTCACTGCCTTTATTGGCTTCTTCTGCGCTGGCGTGAAATGGCGGGTTACACATCGTTAAATGATACAAATCTTTCGCATTAACCACCCCTTTAAAAATATGCTCGGGATTTTTTTGTTGTTTAAGCGTTATTTTTAAATCGTTAAACTGAGCGAGTTGTTTGGCTATTTTTATTGCTGCTAAGTCGATGTCGCTACCGGTAAAATGCCACTGGTACTCGCTACTGCCTGTTAGTGGGTAAACTAAGTTAGCGCCAGTGCCAATATCAAGCACTTTAATTTGTCGGCCAGTGGGAATCACCTGCTGATTATCTTCGCTGAGTAAGTCAGCTAAGTAATGAATATAGTCAACTCTTCCTGGAATAGGTGGGCATAAGTTGTGCTCAGGTATGTCCCAAAAGTTAATGTTGTAATGACTTTTTAATAGCGCCTGATTTAAGGTTTTTACAGCTAAGTTATTACTAAAATCAATACTTTGATTGCCTGCTGGCGTCGTAATTAAAAAAGCAGTTAACGAAGGGGTTTGCGAGGTAAGCAAATTAAAATCGTAACCATTTTTGTGTTGATTGCGCGGATGTAATTTAGAACGAGTTGATTTTGCTTTCATGAGGCTTTTTTAACAACAGGAATAAAAGCCAATAGTAACAAATACAGACAGAAAAAGTGCATAATTTTCCCTTTGGCTTACCAGACATTACTGGTAGGATGAGTTGTTAGCAATTATAAGGAATTCGCTTTGGCAGTTACTCAAGAGTCTGTTTTTATTAAATTAGATGACCATCAAACACTGCATTTACGCCGTATCGCCAACCAGAAGCCAAGTGGCCCTGTGGTGTTATTAATTCATGGTGCGGTAGAAAATGGCAAAATATTTTACACTCATAGTAATAAAGGGTTAGCGCCTTTTTTAGCTGAACATGGATATTGTTGTTATGTCGCTGATTTACGCGGGCGTGGTGAAAGTAAACCTGCTATTTGTAAGCAAGCACGGTATGGACAAACTGAGGCGATTGTTGAAGATATTCCGGCATTTATTGAAAAAATTGAACAGTTAGAGAGTAAAAAACCTGACTTTTTAGTTGCTCATTCTTGGGGTGGGGTGTTGCTTAATAGCGTGTTTGCTCGCTTCCCTGAGCTGATAAACGATGTAAAAGCGTGTGCCTATTTTGGTTCAAAGCGTTCGCTATTTAATAACCACCCTAAAAAGTTATTTCAGGCCAATTTAATTTGGTATTTTATGGCGCCAATATTAGCGAAAAAACACGGTTATTTACCAGCAAAACGCTTAAAGTGGGGCAGTGATGATGAAACTCAAAAGTCGCATTATCAAAGTATGCAGTGGGCTAAGCAAAATCCTTGGATAGACAGTGATGACGGCTTTGACTACGCTAAAACATTAGCAAACCTCACGCTTCCTCCAACGTTACATATTGCGGCAGTAAAAGATAAAGCATTGGCACAGCCTATCGATATTCAAAAGTTTATTGATGAATCAGGTACTGGGGTGCAAAAAATGCAAATATATGGCCGCCGCTTTGGGCACAAAGTAGATTACGACCATATTAATATGCTTACTCACCCACAGGCACGCCAAGAGCAGTTTATGGATGTGCTTAATTGGTTTGAGGCAACGAGAGCAAACTAAGTAAAGGGGCTTCATAACGCTGCCACTTATCAAGGCTTTTGTTATTTACAGGTTGCCTGATGGCATGTTTACTGAGCGTTGTAACGGCGCTTTTGTTTTTGTAAAAGTCTAAACAAGTCTGTTCAAATTCGCAGCCAGTAAAACTCAATAGTGCGGTTAACTGTTCCTTGGGACTTTCAATTAACTGCTCATAACTTAAATTATAAATAGCTAAGCGGTTAAATTGCTGCCAATGGCTCATTAGTTTTTCATAAAGCTGATGGTACAAAGCAAATTCATTTAAATCACAAAAATAGGGTTCGTTTTCAGCAAAGTAATTAGTAAACACTGAAAATGCGGTTGCGTGAAAGTTGCGGGTCAGGTTAATAAACTTAGCATCTGGGAATAAAATATAAATTAACCCTAAGTTTTGGTAGTTGCTAGGCAGTTTATTGATCACATATGTGCCGTTGCTCCCCGAAGAATTTAACGTATCTAAATAAATAGCTCTGGCTTGGTTAATTAAAGGCGTTGTTAGTTTAGTTAAACATTGAGGGTAGCGTAATCCTGTTTTATGTTCTAAAAAAGCCACTATCTTATTGCTAATACTGGTGTCCTCTCCAAGCGTTGTCCATTGACTGTGCCCTGCTAACATTTGCTCGAGTAGGGTTGAACCGCTTCGTGGCATACCAATAATAAACACGGGTGTGACAGGGTACTGTTTGTTCAGTTTTGCTAAATTGAGCACACTTTCATTGTTATATTCAATAAGTTGGTCATAAAACTCAATTAAATCTTCAGTATTAAATTCACTGAGTTTACGTTGTTGCTGATTGGCAATCACAAAATAGTTAAACGCTTGATCAGTATCCTCTAACTTGTCGTAACTTTTAGCTAAAGCATAGTAGCAGACCATTTTTAAGCGTATGTTATTTGTTTGAGTTAAAAAGTGGTGTAACTGATCGATGTAATTATTTGCTTTATTAAAACGCCCTAATTGTACCAATTCAAATAAAACATAAGCCGTAACCGGTGCTATTCCAAGCTTTAATGCTTCCTCAAGCGTTGACTGTGCTTTATCGAGCTCGCCAAAGGTTAAATAGTGCTGAGCTAAATAATAATGGGTATCTGGGTTGTCTGCGGCAATACTTGTTGCGTATTCGAGTACTTTTTGCGCATCTTCAGGGGAGTTAACTGCATTAAATGCATCACTTAATGCATACAAAGGTTCCAATACATAAGGGAGGTGCTGACACGCTCGTTGTAGTATATACACAGCGGCATCAAATTGTTCTAAACGCAGCGCCACCTTACCTAGGCCAAACAGGGCATCACCATTATCAGGCTCTGCTTGTAAAAGCGTTTTGTAATGAAACTCAGCTTCTCTAAGCTTGTTTTGTGCTAATAACTGATCCGCTTTTTTTAGTAACATAATTCAAACAATATTCTTTTTATTAACTATAACCCCAAAGTCACAAAAAATGCGAGTGTAAAAGTCATTTTAAATGGGTTTATAAAGGGTAATAAAAAGGCGAAATGCATTACACATATCGCCTTTGATTATCATTAACACATATTAGAAAGTATAGGTTGCTTTAGCGTAGTAAAAGCCACCATTAATTCCGTATGGAGATGTTTCGTAGTACTTACCACCCCAGTTGTTATTTGGTGCCACTGTGAAATCAAGTTTCTCTGCTTCTTGATCCAGTAGGTTTTGTGCACCCAATGAGAAGCTAATTGAGTCATTCATGAAGTAAGTGACTTCAACATCTAACGTGACTGCTGCGTCAGCCATTTTAGCTGTTTCATCATAATCTACGTGAACGCCTTGGTATTCGCCAAAGTAGTTAAGGCGAGAAAATGCTGAAAAGCTTTCCCATTGTTGTGCCCAGCTCAGTGTTGCACGGTGATTAGGTAAGTCATTTTCAAGACGGCTTACTTTAAATGCACCTGTGATATCACTTGAGCGTGTTACTTCTGTTTCATTCCAGTTGTACGCTAAGCTAAATGTAGAACTACCATTGAATAATTCAGCTGAGTAGTTAGCCACTAAGTCAACACCTTGAGTAGTGGTATCAAAGTCATTGGTAAAGAAACTAACTTGCGCTAAGTTTTGTACGTTAGGTACACCGGCAGCTTCGAGCGTGTCTTTATCTGCTTGGCTAAGTTCTATTTTATCTGACTGACTAATACGATCATCTACTTGGATGTTGTAGTAATCAACTGTTAAGAATAAATCGCCTATGGTGTATACCGCACCAAAGGTATAGCTTTGTGATTCCTCAGGATCAAGTTCAGTACCACCAAGCTGAATAGCAATTGGGTTTGTAGGTGGTAACAAAGCTGAATCTACCAGTACACCACTGCTTAAGTTAGTTTGTACGTTACTAACATTCGCTTGGCCTACGGTAGGTGCACGGAAACCGGTGCTGATAGAGCCACGAATATTTAGATCTTCAGTCAAGTGGTATTGACCCATTAACTTATAGTTAGTGGTTGAACCAAAGGTATCGTAATCTTCGTAGCGAAGCGCTAAGCCCATTAAGAACTCTTCAGTAAATGGCGCTTCAATATCAATGTAAGCTGCATAGTTACGACGGTCGTATTCACCTGCATCTGATGGTTTAAACCCAGGGAAACCGTTAGAACCAATACCAAAACCTTGATCAGTTAGTGGGCCTGCTATAAACGAAGCTTCATCGCCTGATACCACGGTAAAGGTTTCTTCATGCCACTCTAAACCACCGGCAATGTTTACATCGTAAGCTAAGTCAAAGTCAAAACCCTTTGAAATATCAAAATTAAAGTTTTTCTCTAATTGTTCATATTTACCTGGGCTAAAGTCACGCGGGCTATCTGGACCCAATGATGCATTGATTGTGTCGTATATAAAGTAGCGAGATTCGTTATACCCTACAGTACCGCTTAAATCATAGTAAGCGCCTTCTAAAAAGCCGCCAGTAAACTCACCTTTAGTACCAATAGTGAGTGACGTATCTGTGATATTACCACCAAAGTTTGGTGTAAAACCGCCCGGAAGCATTTCGTTAAATGCGAAACAATCAGGGTTATTTGCTACACCATTAATGTAGTCAGGGTTATCAAGAACGTTGTCATCAATCATAATGGTTGGACAGTTACCGCTCATATCACCGGTTAAATCACCAACAAGCAGTGTTTCGCCACCATCGTTTGAGTATGCACCAGGGCGAGTATGCGGGTTACGGTAATAAAAACCACCACGTACATCACGCTCAGAATAGTTACCAAACATATAAAATTGTGAGTCATTAGTAAGCTCTAAGCCAACATTACCAAAGATAGAGATGTCGTCATCTACCTCTGGTGCACCCCATACTTGAGTGATCGGAGCAATGTCTGGTACTCCAGCCTTGATAAGTTGAGTTGCATCGTAGCGTTGAACTGAACGGCTGGTCGCATCGGCTGTTTTGTACTGAAAGCTTAAATTTGCAAAACCGCTATCGGTAAACGGTAAACCCACATTACCTGAAATTTGGGTTGTATCACCGTCGCCTTCGTAATATTGGCCTTTACGAACTTCAAATGACCCGCCTTCAGAGGCATCTTTAAGTTGGAAATTTAAAACCCCAGCAATCGCATCAGAACCATATTGTGCAGCGGCACCATCGCGAAGTACTTCTACTTGTTTCAGTGCAATACTTGGAATAACTGAAATATCAGCACCTTGCGCACCATCGTTAATACCACCACCTAAAAAGGCGATAACTGAAGCACGGTGACGACGTTTACCGTTAAGTAGAATTAGTGTGCTATCTGAAGGTAGTCCGCGTAAGTTTGCAGGGCGCACTAATGAAGCAGCATCACTGATTGGCATTGAGTGTACGTTTAAAGAAGGAATAGCCCCTTTTAATAGCTCTAGCATATCAGTGTTACCTGATTTACTTAGCTCTTCACCACCAATAATATCGATAGGTACAGGAGAGTCACCAATAGAGCGAGGCGCAGAGCGCGTGCCTACTACGGCAATTTTTTCTACATTTTTGTTAACTTTAACTTCGGTTTGCTCTTCTTGAGCAATTGCTGAACCAGAAACAAATAAGCCTGCGGCTGTTGTTGCTAGAGCAAATTTGATGGCCTGTTGAAGCGCATTGCTTTTTAATTTCATTCTAAATATCCCCAGTTAGAATTGATTTGTATAGTCTATTTAATGACTTTATTGTGGACGGTTCACATTCAATGGGGAGAAGATATTGCTAACTCACTCCTAAAAGCTTAATAAACTAAGCGCACCTCCTGTGAGTCCTCGAAATAGACTATAGATAAAAAAACTAAAGAGGGCAATGGGTAATTAACCACTATTTAACAAGTTGAAACAAATGATTTATCTAAAAATAACGCAGAGTTAATCATAAGTAGGGCAGGGAAAAGGGGTAAAAGCAGGCATTGATACATAGTTATTAATTAAATAAGCTATTTTAGCTACTTTCTATTATTGAATTAAACTGACTTGCTATTGATATTTTCACCATGATGTTTTTTCCACTGTGCAAGTTTTTCTTTGTACTCATCCCATACACATGGACAGCAACTACCGCCGCCGCAGCACTCATCAGATTTTGGCCTTTCGGGTTTAGTGTTGGGTATGTTTTTTTGCATGTTTTTAATTAAAACTGAGGAAAATGAACTTTAAGAATAAATGATTGAATAAAGCGTGTAAATTATTCTTTGTGAACTGAAAGCGCTGTGTGAGAATACAGGCTATGCGATTATATAAAGTTATCCATCGTGCACCCTGGCGGGTTGCTAAAATAAGTAAAAAGCGACAACAACTACGCTTTCGTCGTGCTATGGTCGCGCTTAAAATTGCGCTTGCCCAAGAAAGGCAAGAAACCAAAGAAATGCTAATAATTTATAGGCGTTATACCCAAGGGCAAACAAATAAAGCAGAACTAAAACGCGCCAACGAGCAGTTTGTTGATATATTAAAAGGACTAGGGCTAGGCGTTTTTGCGTTATTACCGTTTGCACCATTAACTATTCCACTGGTTGTTAAACTAGGGCAGTTAGTAGGTGTTGATGTATTACCGAGTTCTTTTAGTATGAATAAGCCGATTAAAGAAATTGATCAAGAAATGGCTCAACAAAACCAAGAGCAAGACTCAACGCCCTCAAAGAAGAAGTAAGCTAGCAGAACATAATTAGCTATACCTTTTAATAGTGCTTATTGATATGCTAAGGCATCATTTTCTATTATGTGAGTCATTTAATGAGTGCTTTACTTCGTCATACCTCTTCAGGAATTCCTCTATCTTTTATTGTTAAAAATGAATTAACAGACTGGCTTACTCAGCAACCAAGCTTTGTGCAGCGTTGGCTTGCAAATACCGATTTTGAAAAATCAGGACTCGCACTAGTACCAAACCCAGAAACGGGTGAACTAAGTCAGGTATTTTGTGTAATGCAAAGCACTGATGATTTTTGGGCTGCTGGCGAGCTTGCCAGTAAATTACCTGCGGGTTGTTATCAAATTCAAGGTGATGAGTCTTTAGTTGCTCAACTTGCTTTAGGCTTTGTGTTAGGTGGTTATGAGTTTAGTGAGTACAAGCAAAAAGCCACAGCGAAAGCTCAGCTTGGCATTGCTGATAAAACATTATATGAACAAGTAAAACAACAAGCGGATGCCATTAATTTAGCACGCGATTTAGTTAATACCCCAGCTGCCGATATGATGCCGCAGCATTTATCGCAGGTAATGAGTGACCTTGCAGATACATTCGACGGTGAATTTACACAGTGGGTAGGTGATGAGTTATTAGAGCAAAATTACCCAACTATTCACATGGTAGGGCGCGCGAGTGAAAATAAACCACGATTACTTGACTTGAAATGGGGGGCAGTCGATGCGCCACAAATTACGTTAGTCGGTAAAGGCGTGTGTTTTGATTCCGGTGGACTGGATTTAAAGCCCAGTTCAGGCATGCGCAACATGAAAAAAGACATGGGTGGGGCCGCGCATGTTATTGCCCTGGCTCAGCTAATTATGGCCGCTAACTTACCAATACGCCTTCGTGTTTTAGTGCCTGCGGTTGAAAATGCTGTTTCGCGTAATGCATTTCGCCCTGGCGATGTAGTAAAAACCCGTAAAGGTATTATGGTCGAAATAGACAATACCGATGCAGAAGGGCGACTAGTGCTGTGTGATGCACTAAGCGAAGCACAAAACGATGATCCTGAATTAATCATAGATTTTGCTACATTAACCGGTGCGTGCCGTATTGCGTTAGGTACGGAGTTACCGGGATTTTTCTCAACGGATCGCGCTGTAGCAAATGCCATTATGGACTCGGGAATGCAAGTTAACGACCCTGTTTGGCAATTGCCGTTATTCGAGCAATACAAACCATTTTTGAAAAGCGATGTGGCTGATATGGCTAACTGTGCAAGTACGCCATTTGGTGGCGCAATAACCGCTGCGCTTTATTTGAAAGAGTTTGTAGAGCCAAATACACCATGGGTTCACTTTGACGTAATGGCATGGAATTTACGTGCATTACCCGGGCGTCCAGCCGGTGGTGAAGCACTGGGTATTCGTGGCTGTGATCCATTTCTGTGTTGATAGAATAAAATTTCAATATTAATCAACAATTAAAAGAATTCGTCAAAAACG
>NZ_JBEOOG010000085.1:0-16448 GCF_040308965.1 Pseudoalteromonas sp. MER144-MNA-CIBAN-0113 | reverse complement strand
TAGGTAAGGGGCGTGAGCAGGACGCGGAAGCTTTGCTCGGTTTTTACTTAGTCCACTAGGTTACAAACCTCGCGCCGAGATTAAACCGCCCCTAGTTTGAACAAATTGTAATCCGCAAAGGTCAACAGACCCTAAGCTTTTCTTATCGTTTTTGCTTATTAACTTAATTATTTTGTGCACAGGCATCTTTTTTCATCACCGTTCCTTGGCGTTAATACTTATTCAAAGTAAGCCATATGCGCAGGCCATAGTTGATAAAATTAAAAATAATTCACTCGTAAACAGTGCTAGCTTACTCAAAAGTGAGCCTATTTTTACGCAGTCGAGTGAGATGTCAACTTTTAGTATGTTGATTTTAAAGTGCTTTATATTTAATGACTGTGTTCATAGCAGTCACTGTTTTTGCTTAGGTGGCCAAACAAAGTTTACCTATAGGTAAGGTAGATAAAACGTCAGTAGATGCATAATATGAAAGCAAATACTGGTAACTATTAAATAATATATGCATTAATTTAAACCACTGTAAAAAACTATTAATTAATTTGCTTGTAAAAGGTAAATATCAGCAAGTTAATAAAGAATAAAATACGGCTATGAATAATTATTCATTATTTGCATGGTTTACGTTTACGTAAACTGATTATTGCGGGGGAGGTTTTATTTACAAGTTCTTAAAAATAACACCGGTGCCATTAAAGTTTTCGATCCAATATCTACTCAAATGTTAATATTTAGCATTATTTTATGATTTTTAATGAAGTTGAAATATATTCAATATAATGAATATGTATTCAGAAAGATATTGACTCAGGTTAGGAATAACGCTAATTTTGATCGTCTGTTAGCAAATCGTCGAGCCGTTCATCCACGTTAACAGTGCAGCAAGGGGAGGGGTCCATGTTATATGACTCAAAACTAGAAAAAGATAATTGTGGCTTTGGCTTAATAGCCCAAGTTAATAACCAAGCGAGTCACCGACTCATCCGTACGGCGATCACCGGTTTAGATCGCATGCAGCACCGCGGCGGTATATCTGCTGATGGTAAAACGGGTGATGGTTGTGGCTTGTTACTTCAAAAACCAGACAGCTTCTTTCGTGCTATTGCTGCTGAAAATAATTGGCATTTAGGTAAAAATTACGCCGTTGGGATGATTTTCCTCAATGCTGATCCGGTATTAGCACAAGCAGCTAAAGATGTTTTAAGCGAAGAACTAGAAAAAGAAACGCTTAATATTTTAGGTTGGCGTGTTGTCCCTACCGATCCATCAATGTTAGGACCTATAGCTCTAAAGCAATTGCCTGGGTTTGAACAAATTTTTATTAGTGCGCCTGAAGGGTGGCGTTCTAAAGATTTAGAGCGACGTTTATATGTTGCACGTCGTCGTGCAGAAAAGCGCTTGATGGATGATGAATCATTTTATATTGCGAGCTTATCTGGGCTAGTCACCATCTATAAAGGCTTAATGATGCCTGCTGACTTGCCAAATTTTTATCTCGATCTTGCTGATATTCGCATGACCAGTGCTATTTGTGTTTTTCATCAACGCTTCTCTACAAACACACAGCCTCGCTGGCCTTTAGCGCAACCATTTCGTTATTTAGCGCACAATGGTGAAATTAATACTATTGAAGGTAACCGCCAGTGGGCCCGTGCACGCTCTTATAAATTTGCTTCGCCGCTTATTCCTGATTTACAAAGCGCAGCGCCGTTTGTTAATGAAACAGGGTCTGACTCATCTAGCCTCGATAATATGCTAGAGCTGTTTTTAGCTGGTGGTATGGATTTATTCCGTGCGATGCGCATGCTAGTGCCGCCAGCATGGCAAAAAAACCGTGCTATGGATGACGACTTACGTGCATTCTATGATTTTAATTCGATGCATATGGAACCGTGGGATGGCCCTGCAGGCATCGTTATGTCGGATGGGCGTTTTGCAGCCTGTAACCTAGACCGAAATGGTTTACGTCCAGCGCGTTATATTATTACTCAAGATGGTTTTATTACTTTAGCTTCTGAGGTGGGAATTTGGGATTACACCGCTGACGAAGTGGTTGAAAAAGGACGTGTTGGCCCGGGCGAACTCCTCGTTATTGATACTAAATTGGGTAAAATTTGGCATTCAGATGAAATTGACCAAGATTTAAAATCACGCCACCCTTATAAGTCGTGGTTAGAAGAAAACGTTAAACGATTAACGCCTTTTGAAGCACTTACCGAGCAAGATGCGGGCAATCGCTCATTTGATGATGAAACCCTTGTCAAATACCAAAAGATGTTTGGCTATACTAACGAAGAGCTAGACAGCGTCATTCGTGTCATGGGTGAAAATGGGCAAGAAGCCACTGGCTCAATGGGTGACGATACGCCGTTTGCCGTACTGAGTGAAGGGCACCGTTCACTTTATGATTATTTCCGTCAAAAGTTTGCTCAGGTTACTAATCCGCCAATTGATCCGTTACGTGAAAACCATGTAATGTCGCTTGCAACGTGTATTGGCAGTGAGCAAAACGTATTTAATGAAACAACAGGGCACGCTAAACGCCTGCAATTTGATACGCCTATTTTAATGTACGCTGATATGCAGCAGCTACTTAACGCCGATGAAGCGCACTACAGCTATTGTAAGATTGATATTACTTACACCGTAGAAGAAGGCCTTGAGAATGCGGTTAAGCGCATCTGTGATGAAGCACAAGCAAAAGCCGCATCTGGCTGCATTATGCTGGTATTAACGGATCGTAACTTTGATGACAATCAATTACCTATTCCTGCTGCTATGGCGGTGGGTGCGGTACAGAAACGCCTGGTAGATAATAACTTACGCTGTGAGTCAAATATTATTATTGAAACTGGCAGCGTTCGCGATGCGCATCAATTTGCGGTACTACTTGGATTTGGTGCAACCGCAATTTACCCGTATTTAGCGTACGAGTCACTTGTGGCTATGAGCGATACCAAGGTAATTAATAAGTCATACTGTGAAGTTACACTGGCTTATCGTCAAGCAATTAATAAAGGCTTGTACAAAATCATGTCTAAAATGGGCATTAGTACCGTGGCTTCATATCGTTGTTCAATGCTGTTTGAAGCAGTTGGTCTATCGGACGCTATTGTTGAGATGTGTTTTAAAGGCGTGGCGAGTCGTATTAAAGGGGCGTGTTTTAGCGACTTTGATGACGATCAGCAAAGCTTGCATAAATTGGCGCTTAGTAAACGTAAATTATTAAGCCATGGTGGCTTGTTTAAATACGTTCACGGCGGCGAGTACCATGCTTACAACCCTGATGTGATTCAAACGTTACAAAAAGCAGTACGTAGCGGCGAGTACAGTGATTACAGCGAATACGCAAAGCTAGTTAATCACCGTCCAGTCGCGACTCTGCGTGATATGTTGGCTTTAAAACTGCCAGAAAAGGGTATAAGCATTGATGAGGTAGAGCCTGCCACTGAGCTTTATAAACGGTTTGACTCAGCCGCCATGAGTATTGGTGCATTATCGCCAGAAGCGCATGAAGCACTCGCAATTGCCATGAACCGTTTAGGTGGCTGCTCAAATTCTGGTGAAGGTGGCGAAGATAAGCTGCGTTACGGTACAGAAAAAAATTCACGTATTAAACAAGTAGCTTCGGGTCGATTTGGTGTCACCCCACATTACTTACGTAGCGCTGATGTTATTCAAATAAAAGTGGCACAAGGCGCTAAACCTGGGGAAGGCGGGCAGTTACCAGGTGAAAAAGTCACTCCCTATATTGCCAAGCTTCGTTACTCGGTACCGGGTGTGACACTTATTTCACCTCCGCCGCATCACGATATTTATTCTATCGAAGATTTAGCCCAGCTTATTTTTGACTTAAAACAAGTAAACCCGAATGCATTGATTTCAGTAAAACTGGTATCTGAACCGGGTGTTGGCACAATTGCAACCGGTGTAGCAAAAGCGTATGCCGACTTAATTACCATTTCAGGCTATGACGGCGGAACGGGTGCAAGTCCATTAACCTCGGTTAAATACGCTGGCAGCCCATGGGAGTTGGGACTTGCTGAAACACAGCAAGCATTGGTAGAAAATGGCCTTCGCCATCGTATTCGCCTGCAAACAGATGGTGGGTTAAAAACCGGGCTTGATATCATCAAAGCAGCCATTTTAGGCGCTGAAAGTTTTGGCTTTGGTACCGGACCTATGGTGGCGTTAGGCTGTAAATACTTACGAATTTGTCACTTAAATAACTGTGCTACTGGTGTGGCAACCCAAGACGATACACTGCGCCAAAAGCATTATCACGGCTTACCGGAAATGGCGATGAACTACTTTAAGTTTATAGCTCAAGAAGCGCGTGAAATTATGGCAAGTTTAGGTGTTGCAAACCTAACCGATTTGATTGGTCGCTTAGATTTACTTGAAGCCATTGAAGGCAAAACAGCCAAACAACAAAAAATAGATTTATCAGCGGTTATCGCTCAGCCAAACAACCCAACGGGTGAAACACTGTTTTGCAGTGCACCAAATAGCTCGCACTATTTAGGTGAGTTAAATGAGAGCTTGCTAGGCAAGGCAAAAGAGGCAATTGATAATTCAAGCGGCATTTCATTAGTGAGTCGTATATGTAATACCGATAGATCTGTTGGCGCAATGCTTTCTGGTTATATTGCTGATAAGCACGGTAATCAAGGTATGGCAGCAGATCCAGTGGTGATTGAACTTCATGGTACAGCTGGCCAGTCATTCGGGGTATGGAATGCTGGCGGCCTTGAAATGACTTTAGTTGGTGATGCCAACGATTACGTTGGTAAAGGGATGGCTGGCGGTAAGCTAGTCGTTCGCCCACCACTGGGTTCGTCATTTGAAAGTCACAAAGCAACCATCGTAGGTAATACCTGTTTATATGGTGCCACTGGCGGTAAATTGTTTGCAGCCGGATGTGCTGGTGAGCGTTTTGCTGTGCGTAATTCGGGTGTGCAAGCTGTTGTTGAAGGTGTTGGTGATAATGGTTGTGAATATATGACCGGTGGCGTGGTATGTGTACTTGGTAATGTAGGAGTTAACTTTGGTGCAGGTATGACCGGTGGTTTTGCTTATATTTTAGATGAACGAGGTGATTTTGAGAAACGCATTAACCCAGAGTTGGTTGAAGTAGTTACTTTAGATGATTTGAGTTCACATCAAGAGCATTTACGCGGCTTAATTGCTGACCATTTAGAGCTAACAGGCTCATGCAGAGCAGAAACTATTTTAGCTAACTTTGAACTTTATTTACCGATGTTCAAATTAGTAAAACCTAAATCAAGTGACGTAAAAAGTTTACTCGGGCACCGCGCTCGCAGTAGCGCCGAACTACGTGTTCAGGCGCAATAAGGGGGCAGTATGAGCGAAAATGTATATCAATTTATAGACGTGCAGCGTGTAGACCCACGCAAAAAACCAATTTCGTCGCGTAAAAAATCGTTCGTAGAAATTTATGAACCCTTTTCAGAAAATCAGGTTAATTCACAAGCGGATCGTTGCCTTGATTGTGGTAACCCTTATTGTGAGTGGAAATGTCCAGTACATAATTATATTCCACAATGGTTAAAACTGATCCGTACAGGGCGCATTTTAGAGGCCGCTGAGCTATCGCACCGTACTAACAGTTTGCCAGAAGTGTGTGGACGAGTATGCCCGCAAGACCGCTTATGCGAAGGCTCATGTACATTAGATGAAGAGTTTGGTGCAGTAACAATCGGTAATATTGAAAAATACATCACCGACACCGCGTTTAAAATGGGCTGGAAACCAGACATGTCCTATGTGACATGGACTGATAAAAAAGTTGCCATTATTGGCGCAGGGCCTGCGGGCCTAGGCTGTGCAGATATCTTAGTGCGTAATGGCGTAAAGCCTGTGGTATTTGACCGTCACCCTGAAATTGGTGGGCTGTTAACCTTTGGTATTCCTTCTTTTAAATTAGAAAAAGAAGTCATGCAAAAACGTCGCAAAATATTTACCGAAATGGGTGTTGAATTCAAGCTTAATGTCGAAGTAGGTAAAGACATTAGCATGGATGAAATACTTAATGAGTATGACGCTGTATTTTTGGGCGTGGGGACTTATCAGAGTATGCGAGCGGGGCTTGAGAACGAAGATGCACCGGGAGTACATGATGCCCTGCCATTTTTAATTGGTAACACTAATCGTGTTATGGGTTACGATGAGTCTAAACAAGCTTGCATTGATATGGCAAACCAAAAAGTAGTGGTACTAGGTGGTGGTGATACAGCAATGGACTGTGTGCGTACCTCTATTCGTCATAACGCGTTAAAAGTAACGTGTGCTTATCGTCGTGATGAAGAGAACATGCCTGGTTCAAAACGCGAAGTAAAAAATGCCAAAGAAGAGGGCGTCATTTTTACTTATAACGTTCAGCCTAAAGGGATTGTACTTGATGACAAAGGTGCTGTAGCCGGTGTTAAAATGGTAAAAACTCAGCTTGGCGAGGCAGATGAAAACGGCCGCCGTCGTGCTGAAGAAGTACCTGGTTCAGAGCATATTATTGAAGCCACACAAGTGATTATGGCATTTGGTTTTAAGCCTCATAAAATGGATTGGTTAGAGCAGTACGACGTAGAAATTAACCACTGGGGTGGTATTAATGCACCCGAGCAAGGTGAATTTACACATCAAACCACTAATCCTAAAATATTTGCTGGTGGCGATATTGTTCGTGGTTCAGACTTAGTGGTCACCGCTATATTTGAGGGGCGTAACGCTGCAGAAGGCATTATGGATTATTTAAAAGTGTAAATAATGCTTTTGTTAGAATGGAGTCAAAAGCAAACTTTCGGGTTTGCTTTTTTTATTTCCTCAGTTTTACAAACAAAGGTAAATATTTATGGTTCCATAGTCGGTGTTTAAGGTCTACAAAAAGGGACGTAGGTTTTGACCTAGCTATTTACAATTATAATATTTTACAAATAAAAAAAGCCCGCAATACATAGATTGCGGGCATTTTTAAACGTGCTGTTAGTTAATCCATCGAGAAGTGATCAAGGCTCGGTTTCACTCTGGCTTGTCGACGTTTCACACTTTTATAGCAGATAACGTTACAAACAAGCTGTAGGCCAATAACCAAAAAACTAAGTGTTATTAAGCCACTAATAGCTGTGCTGCTAAAAACTAACATAACAGCAATAACAATATGTACAATTAATGCCACATTTAAAAAACGATATAATCCTTGTTTAAATTGTGTGTGTTTAAACTTGCTAAACATTGCTAAAAGTACACTAACTATAAGTAGTAGCCAGTTAATTGCTAAGCCAAAATAAATGACCGTTGTTTGCATCAAGGTATCCTCACCGTATCAAGGTAACGCACTATAAATGTATAATTTTATCCGTGCGCTTTTATAAGCTCTTTTGCATTTGCTTTAGCTGTTTTGCTAATGTTATCACCACCCAGCAAACGCGCAATTTCATTAACCCTGCCATCTTTATTTAATGCCAGCATATGAGTAAACGTTTCACCGTCTGCAATTTCTTTGGCAACAAAAAATTGCTGATGAGCGCTACTAGCCACTTGCGGTAAATGAGTTACACAAATTACTTGTGTCGATTTACCTAATTGGCGCAGCAGTTTACCAACGGCAGCAGCTGTTGGGCCAGAAATACCGACATCCACTTCATCAAATATAAGCGTAGGAGTCGTGACTTTTTGGGCAATAATAACCTGAATAGCCAAACTAATACGTGATAACTCACCACCAGAGGCTACTTTTGCTAAAGATTGTAATGGTTGCCCTGGGTTTGTTGATACTAAAAACGATACATTATCAAAACCTAAGCTGTTTGGAGAGCGATCGGTATGTGCTGTAAGAGCTATTTCAAATACGCCATTTTCCATGGATAAGTTAGCCATACTTTCGCTGATCAAGCCATTAAGTGTATTAGCATATTGATGACGGCTAGCACTTAATTCCTCACTAGCCGTTTGATAATCTTCAAGAGCATCTGCAATTTCACCTTCAAGCTGTTCGAGGCGCGAACTATTACTGCTTATAGAGTCTAGTTCTTGTGTTACATTTTGATGAAACTCAACGAGCTCTTGTGGCTTTATATGGTGTTTTCTTGCTAAATCCATAGCGCCGCTGAGTCTGTTTTCTACTTCCGTTAAGCGAGTAGGATCTAAGTCAGCTTGTTCAGTATAATTGCGTATTTCTCTGCTTGCTTCTTCAACTTGAACCGCTGCTTCTGTCAGTAATGCTGCTACATTGGCCAGGGTTTCATCATAATGTGCAAGTTCATTAAATTGTTGTGCGCTGTGTTGTAAAAGAGAGCACGCATTTTGCTCATCACTTTCGTATAAATGTTGTAGCTCGCGCTGACAAGATTGCAAAATAGTTTGGCTGTTACTGAGCTTATAATGCTCTGCTTCTATTTGTTCAAACTCACCAGCTTGCAACGCAAATTCATCAAGCTCAGCCACTTGATATTCTAATAATTGTTTTTGCGCAGCTTGTTGTTGTTGTTGGTGTTCTAGCTGTTTAAATTCTTTTTGTAAGTCAGCAAATTGTTTATAACGCTGGCTTACAGCATTAACAAGATTATGATGGCCTGCATATGCATCGAGTAATTGTAGCTGATGCTCTGCTTTTAATAGATGCTGGTGTGCATGTTGACCGTGTATAGAAATTAAATATTGGCCTAGTTCTTTTAGCTGTGCAGCGGTGACAGGGCTACCATTAATATAGCTTTTGCTGCGGCCATTCTTGCAAACAACTCGACGAAGTAGACATTCGTTATCGTCATTATTAAGCATGTTCTCTTCTAGAAATGCATGAGCGTGTGGCAAATTGCTTAAATCAAATTGCGCACTTACCTCGGCTTTATCAGTGCCTGGGCGCACAGCTGATGCCTCTGCTCGTTCTCCAAGGCACAATGATAACGCATCAATGGCGATTGATTTACCCGCACCCGTTTCACCGGTAATAGCGGTCATGCCCGAATGCCATTCAGTGCTTAAA
Source organism: Pseudoalteromonas sp. MER144-MNA-CIBAN-0113 (assembly GCF_040308965.1). Lineage (NCBI taxonomy): Bacteria > Pseudomonadati > Pseudomonadota > Gammaproteobacteria > Alteromonadales > Pseudoalteromonadaceae > Pseudoalteromonas > Pseudoalteromonas sp. MER144-MNA-CIBAN-0113. The sequence goes on along the minus strand of NZ_JBEOOG010000085.1, from coordinate 7,450 downwards.
TTACTTACAATTGCAAAATTTTTAATTTCTAAACCAATTAACATACTGTTCATCCATCCAGTGAATTAACTGTTAATTTATACAGTGTTTTGGTTTATTGCAAATTAAATTTCTATATTTTAAGCAAGGCTGGACTCAATTAGTGTTTTTTTTTCTTCATCAATAGGGAGGTTTTCATCGTTAAGGTCAATACTATCAACTGGTTGCGCTATGTCTTCAGTTTTTAACTTTAAAATTAGCGTAGGAAGGACTTCTTGATAAAAGTTTTTATTATATAAAATACCTTGAGCTGGTAACTCTGCTATAAAATATTGAGTGGTATCGGAAAAAGCTTGGCTGTTATTATTTTTATAGGTTTTTATTAGTTCTTCGTTAAGTATATTAATAAGTAAATCGCATAGCGATTCTAGCTTATTTAAATTTTCATCAGTGTGTGGCTGTACTACAAAAAAATTACTGACAACGGCTTGAATTCGAGGAAGGTGTTTAGCACTAATGACTTTTGCATCAAGTAACTCGTTAAGTTTTATTTTTAAACGTGATTGAGTACTTGCAACGCGCTCGTTAAACAGCTTTTTCTTTGCTTCAATAGTCTTTTTACGATTACTTTCAATGAGTAAGTAACTGCCAAGTAAAGTAATTAACAATAATAAAGCAAGAAATACTACATAAGTCATTGCTACAATTTCCTGATGGTGATGATTAATAATCTAGCCCGATATTTTGCTCTAAAGTTGCATGTTTGGCAATAACTGAGAGATTGTTTATCTTTTGGGGTGAAACATGCGCACTCAAAGAGACTCAGCCTTACCTACCTGTTTAGAGGCAAGGGATATGAGCATGCGCAGTAGTTTTAATCGCTTTTTACTTTGCCCACTCGATTAACTATCTCTTGCTGTGATTACATCGCCCCTCAATTAAACAACTCTCAGTCCTAAAAGCTCAACCGTTTTTAGTATAAACGGCTACCCCAGTTTAACTTCTTACGAAGCACATTATAATAAGAGTAATTTTTTGGGTGAATTAATCGTAATTTTCTATCTGCTTTGCGAATAACGACCTCATCACCGGGTAATACGGCAAGTACAACATGGCTGTCGCAACTTACCTGTAAGCTATCGGTATTTTCTAAACTAAGCTTTAAACGTACTTCGTTATCGGCATCTACCACTAAAGGGCGGCTTGATAAAGTATGCGGGAACATAGGAACCAATGACATGGCGTTGAGTTCTGGGGTTAAAATAGGGCCGCCGCCCGATAAAGAGTAGGCTGTTGAACCTGTTGGAGTCGATACAATTAATCCATCAGAGCGTTGTGAGAATACAAAATCATCGTTAATAAATGCTTCAAACTCAATCATGTGTGCTACTTTATCAGCATGTAACACCGCTTCGTTTACTGCCGAATTAGCGCTTTTAAGTTCGTTATGACGGTACACTTCTACTTCTAATAAAAAACGTTTTTCTTCAATGTAATCACCACTGAGTACTTGTTCTAAACTGCCTTCAAATCCTTCTGGATTCAAATCAGTTAAAAAGCCTAAATTACCCCTATTTACACCGATTACCGCAATATCAAAACGAGCGAGTACTCTTGCAGCGCCAAGCATATTGCCATCACCACCAACCACAATGGCTAAGTCGGCGCGCGCTCCCAAGTCAACGAGTTTTACGAGCTTGTCCTCAGGTACATCACTAAGTTGACCTCCCGTGCGTTTTTCAACAATCACCTCAAAGCCTAAAGCTAATAAAAACGTATGTAATCGTTGTAAAGTAGCGGCAGCATTAGGATGATTTGGCTTACCAATCAAGCCGATAGTGTTAAAGGGAGAGTCCATAATAAATACACTGAAAGTTTCGATATTGGTAGAGTAACCTAAAACAGAAGTGTTTGAAAACACAGATCTTAGGGTCTGTTGTCCTTTCAATGCGAAACAGACACTGACTGAAGGGTTCTGCCTAAGGACGATTAACTTTTTGTTATTCGGTTTTCACTTAGGCCACTAGGTTATAAACCTCGTATCGCGATTAAATCGCCCCTAGTTTGAACAAATTTTAATCCGCAAAAATAACAGACCTTAATAACGACTAATTAATTTAATTAATTCACTGTAAAATTTAGATTTATAAAATTTCTTATACTTGAAATAATAATACCTAGCCCCGATATAACAGTCATGCGTAAAGATGTAGATAACATGAAACTAAATCCTCGAGACCAGCAAATTTTTGCCGCTGTTATGAGCCTGTACTGTAATGGTGATGGCTTACCTGTGCCTTCAACAAAAATTGCAAAACAAAAAGGTATGGCGGTGTGTTCTGCCACTGTGCGCAACGCGATGGCACGCCTTGAAAAAATAGGCTTATTGTATTCACCACATACATCTGCAGGACGAGTCCCTACCAATGATGGGTTTGAGTATTGGTTTGATGAGTTTTTTACTTTGGGTGCTATTGCTAATTATTGGCAGCCTGAACAGGCTGAGCTAGTCGAATTGGCACATGGCTTGAGTCAACGTTACCAAGTATGCTGTTGTGTGGGGCTACCTCAAGTTAGAACTCAACAGGTATTTAGAGTAGAAGTACTCGACTTTGACGCTAATAATTGGCTTATCTTACTTTTAGACAGAGCAGGGCAAAGCCATAATATTTGCATTAACAAGCCTGATGATCCTAGTGACGGCCAACGCTACGAGTTTGCCACTTGGCTTAACACTGTATTTAGCCAGCAAACGCTCATTGAAGGGCTATACAGAATGCAGGCCATGGCAAATACGGCACCGCGTAATTGTCATGACTCTTTAACTCAATGGACGCGTGAGTTAAGCCAAAAATTAGGCTCAGATAACAGTATCGTGGTGGGCGAAAACTACCTTTATAAAAAAATAGATTGTGAGCAAAGTCTTAATATTGGTGTTTCATTTTTAAATTTTGTGGAAGATAAGCTCGCATTTAAAAATGGGGTCTCTATTCTCAGTGCTGAAAACTTACCTTTTAGCACCTGTGATGATCTCATTGTGATCACTGTGCCGTACTTTCAAAATCAGGAATATCAAAGTCGTTTTTGTGTTATTTGTCCGAAATCAGCGCAATTAGAGAAAATAATCCAAGAATTTAAATTATTAGAGCCATCGGGCTCTTGAATCTTTTTATTCAATCCCCATAATTACCGCAGTTGTAAAGAATTGGAGCGTATATTTTATGTCTGAGCAGACACAAAACCCAGAGCAAGAAGTAGAATTGAACGAAGAAGTGGCGCAAATGGAAGCCGACGTTGAGGCTGCAGTAGAAGCAGCAGAACAACACGCCGAGCAAGAGCAAAGCCCTGAAGCAGAAATTGCAATGTTATATGCTGAGTTAGAAGCGGCAAAACAAACTATTGCAGATCAGAAAGATAGCGTCGTTCGCGCTGCTGCTGACGTTGACAATATGCGTCGTCGTGCTGCACAAGATGTTGAGAAAGCGCACAAATTTGCACTTGAAAAATTTGCTAACGAATTACTTCCTGTTATAGACAACTTAGAGCGTGCTATTGAGTTCTCTGATAAAGAAAATGAAACGCTTAAGCCTTTGTTAGAAGGTATTGATATGACAGTAAAAAGCTTTAACGATGCAGTGGCTAAATTTGGCGTTGAAATTGTAAACCCACAAGGTGAGCAGTTTAACCCAGATTTTCATCAAGCAATGTCGATTCAGCCAAGTAATGATGTGACGCCTAATACTGTGTTAGCAGTAATGCAAAAAGGCTACACATTAAACGGTCGTTTATTACGTCCTGCAATGGTTATGGTATCTAAAGCAGCTGATGCTTAATTAAGTATACAATTAAAAAATGCCTCATTATGAGGCATTTTTTTTGTCTTTAAAATAATGAACTAACTGTACTAGGATAGTGAGTACAACTGCGCTGAACATTAAACTTGAAAATGGAACTGCACTTTGTGCATGCATTACCGCTAATATAGGGCCTACTAATGCGCCACTACCAAAACGTAAGGTGCCAATAACCGCCGTTGCAGTCCCTGTATTTTGCTCAAATTTCATCAAAATCAATGAATCTGCGTTACTTGCAATTATACCTAGGCTCATCATCAACGGAGCAATAGCCGCAACAATAAAGTAAAGTGACAAGTTTAATACGCTAAAGCTAAGTAATGCTGCGCCAGAGATAAAGCCACACATTAAGCCATAATAAAGCATTTTTCGTGAGCCAATACGTGGCACTACGCGAGTATTTAAAAAATTACCAAACATCAACGCCATTACATTAAAAGCGAATAACAGGCCAAACAATTGTTCTGATACTTTAAATAGGTCGAGGTAAATATAAGGGACGGACGTTAAAAAGCAAAAAAAGCCAAACGACACAAACATTGAGCTTAAAATATCGGCGCGGGCGTGCGTATTACTTAATACCACTTTATAACTTGAGAAGAATAATGCTAATCCTTTTCGCTCATTTTTAAATATTGGAATATCGATTAAATAACGTTGCACAAAGAGTAAAATAACAAAGCTATAGGTCGCTAAAACAATAAAAATAGTCGACCACACCGAAAAGCCTAAAATAACCGAGCCGATAGAGGGGGCAAGTAACGGTGCTATCATCATGATCATAGACACGTACGACATACCTTTAGCAGTATTTTTTTGATATATGTGCCTAATGATCCCAGGGACGACAACCGTAGCGGCCGCACCTGTAAATGCCTGTACAGCTCTTAACCCCCAAAAAGTATGCACTTCAGTGGTAAATGCTAACGCCAGTGAACTTAAGCCAAATAAACTGAGTCCTATTCGTGCCAGTTTACGCCTGCCAATTTGATCGGCTATGGGGCCAAAAAACAACATGCCCAATGCATAACCCGCTAAGTATATACTCAACGAGATTTGAACATTTGGCATGCTGGTATTGAGATCGTTGGCAATCACGAGCATCGCCGGTAAATACATATCAATGGCTAAAGGCGTGATCGCGACAATACTGGCTAATAAAGGCAATAAAATACGGGTATTAAAAGAAGAAGCCGAAGCGCTCATTTAAAAACTCAAAACAACGAATATAGGTTGGGCAGTATAGCAGGGCAATAGCCTTGGATAAACTTAGTTTGCCTGCTAACTTAATTGTTTAATTGCAAAAAGCAAAGATTTTAAACTAACACCGCGTTTGGTATTCTATACTTAGTAACAAACTTTTTTAGGGTAACACAATGAAAAAATTGGTTTTGGTAGTTCTAGCCAGTGCAGTATTAGCAGGTTGTAAAACATCACCAACTGGGCGCACGCAAATTGCGCTTTACTCAGATCAGCAAATGACTCAAATGGGCACTGCCAGTTTTGCAGAGATGAAAAAAACGCAGCCGGTAAATAAAGATCCAAAAGTAAACAGTTACGTCAATTGCATTGCTGAAAAAGTAGTGGCCGTGCTTCCTACAGAATATGCATCTCAAAATTGGGAAGTGGTGGTATTTGAAGATGAATCTGCAAACGCCTTTGCATTGCCTGGCGGTTATATTGGGGTGCACACTGGGCTATTAAAAATAGCCACAAACCAAGATCAGCTTGCCACTGTTTTAGGCCATGAAGTCGGTCATGTGATTGCAGAGCACTCAAATGAACGTGTTTCACAAAGCTCTATTTTACAAACCGGAATGAAAGTGGGCAGTGCGGCGCTTGAAATGGGCAACGTGCAATACCGCAATGAAATTATGCAAGGACTTGGTCTTGGCGCTCAATATGGTGTGGTTTTACCGTTTAGTCGTTCACATGAGACAGAAGCTGACGTTATTGGTTTAGATTTAATGGCGCAAGCAGGTTTCAACCCTAAAGAGTCTGTTACGCTTTGGCAAAATATGAGTCAAGCGGGCAGTGGGGCAACGCCAGAGTTTTTATCAACTCACCCAGCACCAACAAGCCGTATTGCAAATTTACAATCGCAAATGGGTAAAGCGCTTAGTGAGCAAAAAACAGCTAAAGCACAAGGTAAAAATCCGCAGTGTAAGTTTTAACAAAACCTTATAAGCTCGTTTAACATTAGTTTGCGAGCTTAATCAAACTAACTTGTAAATGAAAACATGTGGTTTGAAGTAGGCCAAAAATAGGAAGATTCAAGGATGAAAAAAATAGTTGTAATCATTAGCGTTGTTTTGATCAGTTTAGTTATATTTTTTAGTATATTATCCAGTAAGCGTCAAAATTCAATCCTGCTTGCACCAACAGAAGCCAATGTTGGTATTAAAAAGCCAAAAGCTAATTTCGGGAATAACATAAACGCCAAAAACATTTATGTTAAACAGCCATTTCCTACTGATATCCCGAATGAGGAACAATGCAAAGAGCTAAATTATAAGCAGTATCAGTTACGAGATAATAATGAACGTGATATTGAGCTAAAAGCATCACAAGCATTTAAAAACGGGTATACAGCAAAGCAGGTCGCCGAGGCAATATGGTTTTCGAGTTACTGGTCAGTGGCTAAAACTTGGTACGATAAAGCAGCATTAGCAGAGTCAGTTGAAAAGTTGTTTCCGATTTTACAATCAATACCGAATAGTGAAAGATTAATCGCTCAATACGATTATGTTAACGCACCTGACTTAAACATAACAACTGTTGTTGATTACACTGACCTTTTGGATATACTTTGGAAAAACTTGCCCACAGATACGATTTACAAAAAGGTCAGCTCAACAAATACCTCTGCCGTTGAAATTTTTAACGAAATTGAACGGACTTTTTCAGAAATCCCATATGATGTACTTAACAATAATCAACTTTCTCCTTTAAATTCAATTTTAAATCTGTTGTTGACTAAACAGCAGCTACAATCCGCTATCATGCTTTTGCAGCGTTACCCTGATTTAAAGTTATCAGATGTAAGCTTTGATAATAAATTAGCATTGAATTTTCTCACTATTATAGGTGGTGAAGATTATGAAATTACTAATCCAACAGAGCATAAATTGTTCCTAACTCTTTTAGGGTTATTAGAGAAGCAGGTTTTTTATCAAAAAATTACACATCCCTGGTTTAGTAACGAAGAGGTTAATAAGGGGGTTGAGAAATTAAATAACGAAGGAATAGTTATTAAAATCGTTTTAGTCGATGATATAGAGAAACCGAGTCCTATATTGCAACTGAACATAAAAGAATACAATTTAACTGACGAGCAACAACTGGACCTCAAAAAGTGTCAATCAACGACGGATTGGCTTATAAGCCGTGAATTAACACCCAATGAAATTGAAACATTTAAAGACCAGCCATTTATTGCAAAGATCAAATCTTCACCTGAATTTAAGCACTGTAAAAATAAAAAAGTTTTACAGAACTCACCGTTAATAAAAAGTCAGATGACTTCAGTGAGTAAGATAACCCGCCGTGTCAGAGTAGTTGTCCTGTCTTCTTTTCACAATAGTTATAGTCAGACGGCGGGTGGTTAGCAGGTTCAA
>NZ_JBEOOG010000084.1:0-16529 GCF_040308965.1 Pseudoalteromonas sp. MER144-MNA-CIBAN-0113 | reverse complement strand
TAGAGTGTCACCAACTTCCCGGAGGCATGGGCTTCAAGCTTTTGTTTAATTAAGGTATGTGGCACTGAGTAGTAGTGCTTTTCAATTTCCACATGATAATCAATATGCACGCTCACCTGTTTTACTAAGGTATAGCTGTAAGGCTGTGTAGGCAGTGGTTTGAGTGCAGGTCTGTCGATAGCATCAAACTGACTGAGCCGTGAGCCAGGATGCTTTTTCATTTTACGTTGATTTAAATCGACCAGTAATGCTTGTATTTTCAGGTTCAATTGACGCAAGCTAAAGAAGGTTTCATTGCGAAGGCGCGCCATTATCCAACGTTCAACAATTTGCACACCCACTTCAGCCTTAGCCTTATCCTTTGGTTTATAGGGTCTAGCGGGCACAATGACCGTATCGTAATGTGTCGCTAGTTGTTGGTAGGTTGGATTTAAGTCAGGCTCATATCGACACGGTTTGGTGACGGCACTTTTAAGGTTGTCAGGAATTATTAGCTCAGGAACACCGCCAAGAAACTCAAAACAACGGGCGTGACTCATCACCCAATCTTCGAGTTTCTGGCTGTAAGTCGCTTCGGCATAGGTATAATTTGATGCACCCATGACCGCAACGAACACTTGTGCAGTACGACATTCGCCTGTACTTGTATCAACAATACTCATAGTTGGGCCACAGTAATCCACAAACAGTTTTTCACCTGCTTTATGATTTTGTCGCATGGAGGGTTTTTGGCATTTAAGCCATGCCTTGTACTGACGGCAGAAGTGAGTGTAACTGTAAAAACCTTCCGCGTGCCGCTCTTTGTATTCTTCCCAAAGCAGCAACAACGTCATGGTTTTAGGCCGAAGCTCTTGCTGAACTAACGACCAGTCAGGAATGGTAAAGCCCTTTAATCGAGGCTTTGTTTTGAAGAACGCTTGTTGCAGAGCGTGATCATCCCACTTCTCATCAAGCGGCCAGTAAGTAATATCTAACTCTGCTGATTTACAGGCATATTTAGACACGATTGAGGGTGAAACAGATAAGCTTGTTGCTATCTGACGATGACTGAGTTTACAGCTGTATTTTAGTCTTAAAATCTCTTTAAGTTTACGCATTGAAATAGGTGCCGTTGGCATGGTCATTCTCATCATCAAAAATGAAAAGAATAACGGTTAAAAACACCTACTGGCTAGACAAAAACGTGTACAAATTGAACGATACCATTCAAGCCGATCACTCAATACCATTTTGACCGAAAAGTGATCGGCATCGATGGTATTGAGTGATCTTGATGGATGGTATTAGGTGATCGGCTTAGATAGTATTAGGTGATCGCGATGCATGAGAATACGCATTTGAGTCATTTTAGTTTTTTACCCTTATTCTAGTTTGTATTATTTGCGACTTGAACTAGTAATAAATAAAGATAGCAGCAAAAGCATAAACAGCTGATAAAGTTTGATAAGAATGCGCTTAGACACTATTTATAATTTATACTGAATAAAACCCACTTAGAAAGCATTTGAAAGTACAAAATTAAGGGCTGATTTAATATTAATTATCGTTATTCATACGTTTCTTTTGTTTATTTTCACTAGATCGCACAAACCATTCCGTTAAGGATATGAAAAAAAAGAACATAAACAACCCGACGCACCAAGTTACAAAAACCCAAATTGACGGTTTGAGCTCATACCAGCCTTGAATATTAATCGTGGCAAAGTAAAACATCCCTAACGAAATAAATGGCAGAATAAACAAAGAGTAAAAAGCTCCCGTAACAGCATGTAGTAATATTTTCTCACGAATACTTGAGCTATTAGATCCCAAATTCACAATTCCAAAAACACATTGTGTAGCGATAAACAGGCAACAAACCTGTAAAAAGGTCCAGCCTAAAGCTGCCAGAATAGCAACTAACTGAATGTATATTCCCTCACTCATCTTATCCTATTAACGAATACTGGCTTTAGCGAAACATGCATCAACTTTACTCTGTTGTTAATTGTTCTTCATAAAAGGATTATTTTCAGACATAAACTCTATCAATCATTCTCACTGATAAATTAGTCCTGTCATTTTTATCTTTTAAAAAGTTTTATAGTTTAATTTTCTTGGTTAACTTTAGTGGCATCAGTGTCATTTTAAGTTAACAGAACAAGTGCGGAAATTTAATTACTGCCAACCACACTATGTTTAAATATTGCCTTAGTAGTCTGAGACTTAAGTGAAATTACTTCAGCTTCTGAAAAATTAGGAACGATCTTGCTACTAATCTAATGATTTCTTCCTGAGCACCATACTTTCAATCATTGCGATGAGAACAAAAGCAAACCCAGCGCCCGATAAAAAATAAGTCGAGTTTTCAAAACAGACTGCCACGTATACTTGCGCCAACAATATTACAAGCTCGATCCTGATGGCTGTTACTCTATTCCTATTTAACTTAACTAAGATGAAGTAAAGATAACACCATCTAAAAAAAGATAGAAACATAAAAAACAAAACTAATATCACTCTTCATCTCCATTGAAACAGAACTACCTTTACTAAAATTTGATTTGCATCAAAAACGATCATGGGGACAGTTGCTGTTTATAGTGTCTTGCCGCACTGCATAGAAAGCTTAATAAATATTGTTTAAGTCTATAAAATATATACACTTTTAATGGGCGTTTTCTATTTTGCGTTTTAAATTGGGTGTCTACATTATTTTTATTGAATAATAAGCTCGTGGGCTAAAATCTGAGCGAAGCGAGTCAACCCACGTGTTAGCGTCCCAGCGACCAAAGGGAGCCCCAACAGCGCTTTGTTAGCTGCTCAGCTGCGTGATATGCAACAGTTCACCCACTGGCCCTAATAAATAAAAGACCTTACCCCAAGCTTCTTGTTGGATTGGGGTAATCTTTGTTTTGTGTTCGGATTTAGAGCATAACTCATACGCTTCGTAGATGTCTGAAACGCAGATTTGCAACATAAAATTTTTGGCCAAATCTTCATTGTAAAAGCACTGCAAAAAGAAAAGACAATCACCGTTTTCAAAAAGTGTGAGATCATCGGTTACGTATTCTGATTTGAATCCAATTTCCGAGTAGAAAGACTTTGAAATTTCGAAATCCTTACTTGGGATAAATGTTTTTATATCTATTACATCCATGATTCTTTCCAAAAGCAGCTAACAATTTTATATTGCGCGACTCGCGTATATCTCTACCAGCGCTGCGCTTATTTTTTCTACTACATATAGTTTTAACAAATTACCTAACACATTGCTATAATTAAGTTTTATTCTTTTAAGCAGTGCTAATTAGCATACTATACGCGCGTCGCTCATTTTCCTGAGTATGAGTGCACACTAAAGCTTACTCACTCAGCCCATAAAACGTTTTGACAAATCTGCATAAAAACAACAAACTACCTACCAGTAGATTGATTTAGCTAAAGTGATTTTAAAATGCATAAACCTGTGGTTATTATTGGTGGTGGCTTAGCGGGCTTATATGCCGCTTACAACCTAAAAAAGCGAAATATTCCGTTTTTATTATTAGAAGCCAAAGCCAATTTGGGTGGCCGAATTGCCTCTCACTTTTTGGCAACTAACAACATCATTGGCCATGATTTGGGCCCTACCTGGATATTTCCGCACCAGCCTAATATTCAACAGTTAGTTACTAATTTAAACATCCCTGTTTTTGAGCAATACACCCAAGGCGATGTGTTGTATCAAGCATCGCATACTGCCCCTGCTCAGCAAATTGCAGGCGCAGGTGAAATGCAGCTATTTAGAATCCAAAACGGTATGAACGAGCTTATTAATGCGCTTTATCAGCAGCTTGACCCAAACACCGTTAAATTAGAGCACGCTGTTAGTGAAGTGAAAAAGCTTTCCGATGGCTGGCATATAAGCGCTAATTACCAAGGGAGTACGCAGCACTTTACTTGCGATCAGTTATTGTTGGCGTTACCGCCTAGAATGATCGGCCAGCATTTAACTCCGCATTTATGGGCTGATAATGTTTTAACACAGCGTTTAGCGTCAGTGCCTACGTGGATGGCAGGCCAAGCAAAGTTTGTTGCCACCTTTGAGCACGCTTTTTGGCGAGATAAAAACTTATCGGGGCAATGTTTTAGCCGTGTTGGCCCAATGGTAGAAATTCATGATGCCTCAGCAAGTGATCATGCTCACCCTGCTCTATTTGGCTTTATTGGTGTGTCTTACTTGCAGCGCAGTCAAGTAACTCGCGAGCAATTAACCCAAGCTTGCCTTGATCAGCTTGGCTATTTTTATGGTGAGCAGGCTTATACTGTCACTGATTGCACGATAAAAGATTGGGCTGAGGATGAATTTGTGGCCAACAAGGATGACCAACTAGGTGTATCGCAGCATCCTGAATTTAATTTTTCAGGGCTTGGCGAGCAGCTTAAACAGTTAAAAGTGCATTTTGTGGGCAGTGAGTTTGCAAAGCAGGAGGCTGGCTATTTAGAGGGGGCTATAAACGCCGTAGATAGCGCCTTAGCTAATTTAATAAATACTTAATAATGTTAAAGGCGTGCTTAGTCACGCCTTTGTAAGGTATTAGTCTTCTGATTTAATGACGGTTTCTTCACCTGTGCCAAGCATGGTTGCTAACCAACGCCCTTCGTCACTGGCTTCTAGCGCTATTTTTACAATCATGGTTAACGGCACCGATAACAACATACCCACAGAGCCTAATAGCCAGCCCCAAAATATTAACGATAAAAACACCACTAACGTAGAAAGCCCTAACCCTTTACCCATGTATTTAGGCTCAACAATATTACCCATTACGGTGTTTATAGTTAAATAACCCGCGCCAACAAGCCCTGCCACTAAGGGGCCTTGAGTAATAAGCGCCAGTAACAGTGCTGGCACAGCCGCTATGATTGAACCAATGTTAGGAATGTAATTAAGCATAAATGCCAATACGCCCCAAAGTACAAAGTAATCAACATCGAGTATCCACAAGTAAAAACCAGCAATTACACCGGTAGCTAAACTTACTAGGGTTTTAATGGCCAAATAAGAGTTAATAGAGTCTAAAAAGCGGTCAATTTGCTTAATTTTGCTGTCGGGGTCGTCTAGTGCTAAATGAATTTTTTTGCCAAGTATCGGCCCTTCAAACAGCATAAAAACAACCGTTAAAATAATTAAAAACATATTGGCCATTACGCTACCTAAGCCGGTTAACATATTAGTGGCAACATCAACCATTTTACCGGGGTCGAACATAGACAAAATTTGTTCTTTATTAATTAAAATATTGTATTGCGAAGCCATATCAACCAGCCATACAAATTCTTCTTTTAACTGTGCTTTGTATTCTGGTAACTGCTTTGAAAAATCGTTAACCGACTGCCCCACTAAACCGCCTAAGCTAACACCTAAGCCCATAATAATAAGCACTACAAGCACCACCGCTATGCCTTTTGGAATACGGTAGCGAGCAAAAAAATTAATGAGTGGGCTACAAATAATGGCGATGAATGCTGCCAAAATAAACGGAATAACAATAGCACTTGCGGCTTTAATGCCCGCTAATACAATGACCAACGCTGCAAAAATAATTAAGCTTTTATTTACCCCAGTTAAACTTGCCAATACTCTTATCCTATTGCTGTTATTTGACTTCAGTGTAAGGCAAAACCCAATAGAATGAAATATTTATGGGTGATCATAATAATGATTAGTACGTATAAATTTGCAAATCGTTGAGCTGGGGAGTATAAATTTTAAACATCCCGCTTTATTTATAATTTTGGAGTTGCAATGCATATTTTTTTTACAGGCGCCACGGGCTTGATTGGTAGGCACCTTTGCCCTTTCTTGTTGCACCACCACGACATTACGGTACTAAGTAGAAATCCAACCAAAGCTAAAGTGTTGTTAGGCCACAGAGTAAATGCTGTTAGCAGCTTAGACAATGTCGATTTAAATACGGTCGATATTGTCATTAATTTAGCCGGCGAACCTATCGTTAATAAACGCTGGAGTGATAAACAAAAAGCAAAAATACGTGATAGCCGAATTATTATTACTCAAGCCATAAGTGATGCAATTAATCAGTGTCATACACCACCACATACGTTTATTTCAGGCAGTGCAATAGGCTATTATGGTCGCCAAGGTAAAACCCAAGTTGATGAAAACAACACAGAACCACACGATGAATTTAGTCACCAACTTTGTAAGGATTGGGAACTCGCTGCATTAAAAGCTGAGTCTGACGATACCCGTGTTTGCTTACTTCGCACAGGTATTGTACTGGCTAAAAAAGGCGGCGCACTTGGAAAAATGTTGCCTGCATTTAAGCTTTGTTTAGGCGGGCCAATTGGCAATGGCGAGCAAGGTATGTCGTGGATCCACATTGATGACATGGTGCAGCTCATTTTATTTTTGATTCGTAATCAAGATATCTCTGGTGCTGTAAATGCCACTGCCCCGCATCCGGTGAGCAATAAACAATTTAGCCAATCATTGGGCAAAGCATTGTCACGCCCTGCCTTTATGCCCATGCCTGCAGCTGTGCTAAATGTTTTAATGGGAGAAATGTCAGATCTACTCACAACCGGCCAATTTGTGGTGCCTAAAAAAGCATTAGAAAATAATTACCGTTTTCACTTTTCTGAAATCGATGCCGCATTAAAAAGTTTAGTTTAACGACTGACCTTAAAGGGTTAAGTTTGTAGCAAGGGAGTATAAAGTTAATACTTTTTACCCCCTTGCTATTTTAGTGTTACTACCTAATAATGAGTTAAGCGTTATTTCTTATTCAGCTAAAAGAGCAACTAAAACATGCTTCATTTACCCACATTAATTAGCCTCTGTTTTATTCTTAACTTGTTTATTGCAGTGTTCTTTTTTTCAGTGTATTCATATAAAAAACAACCTAGCTTTTTATTTTTTGCTACTGCCTGCTGCTCGTTTATAACCGCTATTGCCCTGATTGGTTTGAGAGGAGTGATTGACTATCCACTTTTAACTTACTTTTTTGCTTACCTATTTATTATTTTAACCCCACTCCTGCTTATTTTAGGGTTAATACCACAAAGTACGGTGCCTGCAGTGAAGCTAACGCCTTTATATTATGCTTGTGCTATATGTTGCACATTGCTACTTGCTGTGTATCTCATTGATGCGGGGCAAATTATTACCAGTATTATTACTGCCGTACTATTTTGCTACGCGGCCTATTTAATGATTAAAACCCCCAGTGTTGCTAAAGTACAGCAACGACTACTAATTGCCTGCTTTTCACTACACAGTGTAGTAATGCTGTTGCAAGTTGTACTCCTTGTTTTACCCTACTTTAGCCAAATTAGTCAGGCGAACTTAGCCGCAGGGTTACAACTATTATTGGTCTCGCATTTATTTTTAACCACAGCCAGTGCGTTAATTCTGCCGTTTATTGCTTTTGCCAATGAAGAATCAAAACTAATAAACTTAGCTAATCACGATCCGCTCACACAATTATTAAACAGGCGAGGCTTTTTCCGCCTGTGTAAAAAAATAACCCACACTGTACCACTTAACAGCAGAGTGTCGTTAATTATGCTCGATATCGATCTTTTTAAACAAGTGAACGACCGATATGGTCATGAAACTGGCGACGAAGCAATAAAGTGGATTGCACAACATATTAACGAATTGTTTTTTGAAGCAGGCATTACCGCTCGAATTGGCGGAGAAGAGTTTGCTATTTTCCTTAACCAAAAAAATCTTACTCAAGCAAGGCAGTTAGCCCAAAAGCTATGCAGAAGTATTGATCAATATCCCTTTTATTTTAACGGTAATAGTATTGCACTGTCTGTTAGTGCTGGAGTAAGTAGCGCACTTATTCGCGATTTAAATATGCAAGAGCTGCTATTGCAAGCTGATAAACGCCTTTACCTTGCTAAAGAAACGGGCCGAAATAAAGTTGTTACTCATGATGAAAAAAGCGCGCTCATGAATAGCCCCTCTGCCATTATTTAATTTAGCAATAAAAAAAGCGGGGTCAAACCTGACCCCGCTTTATAATCAAACCAATTAATTTTATTACTTACTGATCCAAGGCGTTACTTTAACTACCTCGTTTATATCAGCCAATACTTTGGTGTCGTTTTGCCAGCTGTCTGTTACTTCAAAATAACATACTGATTCTTCGCATGTTATGCGCTCATCATCAAATTGTTTAGGCGCATTAAAAGTAACAACCACCCCTTTTTGCTCAGGCAGTAAAAACCACATTAGTTTGCTAACAAAAAAGCCCGACAAGTCTGTTAAAAGCGCTTCAAGCTCATTATTAATGGTTAATAATGATTGCTTTGAAAAGGTTAGCCCTTCTAGCTCGTTGGCCTCTATTTGAAGCTTTAACTGACAGTCGTGAACCGGATTTTTTGGCTGAACTACAATCACCGCTTTGTCGGTATCTAGCTGTTTATCGAACGGTAATAGCAATTGCGCTTTGTCGGTATAATTAAGCGGGTACTCATTTTTTTCAGTTAAAATAGTCCCGCTTTTAATACTACAAACTTCGTTAGTACCAATATCGCTAATATAAAAGTTTACGCGGGCGTACTGAAAGTCCCCTTTGTTTACCACTTTTAAACGGTCGTAAAAACCGTCATACGACATCACAAACTCTTTAGCAACGGCACTACTAGCTGCTACTGCTAAAAAGCTGGCTGTAACTAATTTTAATAACGGCTTATTCATTAAAGTACGCTCGGTTTTGATTAATCATGGTATTAAGCTCTTCAATGTACGCTTCACCACGTTCAGAGTAAGACATTAAACCATACGTTAATTTAGTCGCTAAAATTGGTTTTTGTTGTGCGCGTAAGTCTTCGCGGATAGTACGTAGCTCTTTGTAAGCATTGTGGGTATTAATATTTTTAAAATAAGAGCTTACTGCTGCACGTACCGATTTAAATGCAGCCACTTCATGCTCGGCTTCACTATTACGTCTTCTTGGTACCATGCCACAGCCTTTTTTGTAGCACCATTGGCCAAAAAAGTTTAAGCCGATTCGTGCAAAGCGTGAAGTGCCCCATGCAGACTCATTGGCTGCCTGCATTAAGGCCATCTCTTTAGGAATGATGTCTACTCGGCGCAGTGCTTGGCTTAAGGTGATGGTATCTAACGTTTCAGGTAATCCGTACGACTTAAGTATTTTTTTTATGTCGCCCGCTTGTTTTTTACTAAGCGGTTCACTGTGCTCTATCATCATGCGTGCAATTTCAAGGTTTGCACGTTGTTGTAAAATCTTTTTGTTTTCGGCTTCTACATGAGGCTTAATAAAGTTAAAAAACGCATGTTTTTTCTCTTTCACATCAGTGAATTCTGAGAACTTTGGCAACTTAACGTTGTGCAATGGTTTTTCTTTTTTCTTCTCTTTTTTTATGTC
Source organism: Pseudoalteromonas sp. MER144-MNA-CIBAN-0113 (assembly GCF_040308965.1). Lineage (NCBI taxonomy): Bacteria > Pseudomonadati > Pseudomonadota > Gammaproteobacteria > Alteromonadales > Pseudoalteromonadaceae > Pseudoalteromonas > Pseudoalteromonas sp. MER144-MNA-CIBAN-0113. Next base: position 7,140 of record NZ_JBEOOG010000084.1, on the reverse strand, counting down.
GTTAGAGCTGGTTTGCTCGTCTGATACTAGTTCATCAGCATCAATAAACGGAAGGGTCAACGCCCAAATAACAACGGCGGCTAACAACAACTGAAAAATAGTTTTTAACATGTATTATCTCAATTAAACTCTAAGTTATGTATGGTGTAGTCACATACATACGAACACTCATTATACCTAAGCCACTTTATAAACGCGAATACCGAACAACTGAATAAAATTCATACGCCTATTGTGAGTTATTTATAATATACTAAGCGTTAAAGTCGTAAATATAGAGATAGGTTGTGACATGGATAAACAGTGGCAAAATAGAATAATTGAACAATATAAGCACCGCCCAAACGATAACCGCTCTCCTTGGCAAATAGACCGCTCTCGAATTATTCATGCTGCAGCATTTAGGCGTCTTCAAGCTAAAACCCAAATAATGGGTATTGGCTTAAACGACTTTTACCGTACACGTCTTACCCATTCTTTAGAAGTCTCGCAAATAGGCACCGGCATATTACGCCATTTAAAGGTCCAACATCCAAGCTTTGAACATTTTCCATCTACTGGATTGCTCGAAACCTTATGTTTAGCCCACGATATAGGCCATCCACCGTTTGGGCATGGTGGCGAAATTGCACTTAACTATATGATGCGTGATCATGGTGGTTTTGAGGGTAACGCACAAACACTGCGCATTGTGGCAAAGCTAGAGCCCTATAGTAACGGCTACGGCATGAACTTAACTAGACGCACCTTGTTAGGGTTTATAAAGTACCCTGGTTTTATCGACCAGCTGTGGTACAACATTCCCAAAGTGGATAAACAACGCGCGTTTATAAAAGCCGACGACTGGCGACCTGCTAAAGGTATTTACAATGACGATGCACCTATATTTAATTGGATCATTGAACCACTGAGTCAAAATGATAAAGCATTATTAACCAGCCAAAATATTGTAGATTCATACCGAGCTAAAACACGCTATAAATCTCTCGATAGTGCCATTATGGAACTGGCTGATGACATTGCCTATGCCGTACACGATCTTGAAGATGCCATAGCCACCGATGTGTTAAGCCTAGACGATTGGTTAACCCATGCATTGCCGCACTTACAAGCACTCAACTATGATTGGTTAAATACGCTACTTAAATCACTTACAGAGCGATTATTTTCAAAACACGAACATGAGCGTAAAGATGCCATTGGTGAATTAGTAAATACCTTTATTATTCATATTCATTTAGACATACAAAACGATGCCTTTGAATGCCCTATTTTAAAGCACACCGCTAAATTAGATCAGCAATACGAAAACGTATTACAAATACTTAAACATTTTGTATTTCAACGCTTGATACGCGATCCACAAATGCAACAAATAGAATTTAAAGGGCAGAACCTGCTTATTGAACTGTTTACCGCATTTGCCAGCGATCCAATGCGGTTATTACCCGAAACCACGCAAGCACTTTACCTAGAAGCCGAAAAACACCATCAAGGCATGCGAATTATTTGTGACTACTTAAGCGGTATGAGTGACGAATACGCTTATAAAACTTATCAACGGTTGTTCTCTCCCATACAATAAAGTAGTGAGCCTAAAAAAAGCCGAGTCACTTAAGTAACTCGGCTTTTCGTTAGCTTATAAAGTCACATTAAAGTGATTTAATGCCCATGTTGTATAGCGTAAAACCGTACATGTCGGCATAAAGGTCAATAATTTTACTGGTTGGTGTACCTGCACCATGGCCTGCATTGGTTTCAATACGAATAAGCGTTGGGTTAGTACCCGCTTGCTTCGCTTGAAGCTCTGCTGCAAATTTAAATGAATGCGACGGTACAACGCGGTCATCATGATCGCCTGTAGTGATCATAGTCGCCGGATATTCAACCCCTGCTTTTACATTATGAATTGGCGAGTAGCCTTTTAAGTAATCAAACATTTCTTTACTTTGGTCGCTAGTACCATAATCGTATGCCCAGCCAGCACCCGCTGTAAAGGTATGATAACGAAGCATATCGAGTACGCCTACCGCAGGTAACGCCACTTGAAATAAGTCAGGTCGCTGGGTCATTACAGCACCGACTAATAACCCGCCGTTTGAACCACCTCGCAGTGCTAGGCGTTTTTTAGAGGTGTATTTTTTATCTTGTAAGTATTGTGCGGCAGCAATAAAGTCGTCAAATACATTTTGCTTTTGCAATTGTGTACCCGCTTTATGCCACTCTTTACCATACTCACCGCCGCCACGAATGTTTGCTACTGCGTATACGCCGCCTTGCTCAAGCCAAGCCGCTGTTGTAGAGCTAAAGCGAGGTGTTAAGCTTATATTAAAGCCACCATAGCCATATAAAATAGTTGGGTTGCTACCGTCTAATTTAATATCACTTTTGTAAGTGATAATCATCGGTACTTTAGTGCCATCTTTAGAGGTATAAAATACTTGCTCAGAGGTGTAGTTATCGCTATTAAAATCAATCCCTGACTTACGATATACTTTAGACTCACCACTTTGTACATCAAAGCTGTAAGTCGTGCCAGGGGTTTTATAGTTAGTAAATGAGTAATAAAGCGTAGTTTGCTCTTTTTTACCGCCAAAACCACCCGCCGTACCAACCCCTGGTAAACTAATATCGCGGATCAATTCGCCCTGCTTGTTGTACTGCTTCACTTTAGAGATAGCATCAACCATGTAGTTGGCAAAGAATGTGTTACCGCCAAGCGTTACATTAAGTACGTTTTCGGTTTCTGGAATAAAATCTTGCCAGTTTTCAGGTTGCGGGTTGCTTGCATCAACCGTCACTACTTTTTTATTTGGAGCATTTAAGTTAGTAACCAAAAATAGCTTGCTGCCTTCGTTATCAATCACACTGGTATCAGAGTCGGTATTACCCACAACGGTAACAAACTCGCTATCTGGCTTGGTTAAATCTTTAATAAATAACTTATTGCCTGAGGTCGATACGCTAGCAGTAATAAACAAATAACGGCCATCTTTGGTCGCTTTAGCGCCTACATAACGGTGTTTTTGCTCAGCGGTATCGCCAAATACTAGCGTATCCTCGCTTTGGGCTTGGCCTAATTTATGATAGTACACTTTATGTTGATCAGTTTTTGCAGAAAGCTCACTGCCTTCTGGTTTGTCGTAGCTTGAATAATAAAAACCATCATTTGCCAACCAACTTACGCCACTAAATTTAACATCAACCAGTGCTTGCTCTACTTGCTCTTTGGTTTCGGTGTCTATAACAATGATTTTACGCCAATCACTGCCACCTTCCGATATTTGGTATGCTAACAATGAGCCGTCTTCTGAAAATGATAAGCCCGACATTGAAGTGGTACCATCTTCACTAAAGGTATTAGGATCTAAGAAAATCTCAGCCTCGCCGCCGTCTTTACTGCGGTATAAAACGTACTGATTTTGCAGGCCATCATTTTTGTAAAAATAGGTGTAATCACCTTCGGTGAACGGCGCGCTGATTTTTTCGTAGTTCATTAACTTTTCAAGGCGCTGCTTTAACGTATCTCTGTACGGTATTTGCTCTAAATATGAAAAAGTTAAGTTATTTTGTGTTTTAACCCATTGAGCCGTTTCATCACTCATATCATCTTCTAACCAACGATACGGATCAGCCACAGTTTCACCAAAGTAAGTGTCAACCACTGTGCCTTTTTTAGTTTCAGGGTAATCTAGAGAGTTAACTGCTTTCATTGCTGTTTTTACTTCATTTTGAGAGGTGTTTTCTGCAGGTTGTGAACAACCCGCAAGTGCGATTACAACCGCACAGGTCAGTGTTTTTTTTAGCATTGTTATTTTATTTCCTTATTGATAATCACTCTAAGTTATTAACTTTTACTGCTTTTGTCTATTAAGATGCGGTAAACGTCATTTATCGCTGTTAACCTGCGCTTAGTTACGCTTAAATACATTAATGAACAACGTTTAAACACCAATAGGCTAACTAATGACAGAAATTCAATCCTTTACAAGCTTTAAACGCTTTTACCCTTTTTACTTAAAAGAGCATCGTAATCAAACCTGCCGTAGATTGCATTTTATAGGCAGTAGCTTAGTACTGTTACTGGCAGGCTATGCGTTTTTTAGCTCACAACTTATGTTGTTATGGTTATTACCAGTGATTGGTTATGGCTTTGCGTGGGTTGGGCATTTCTTTTTTGAAAAAAACCGCCCTGCTACATTTAAGCACCCGTTATATAGTTTATGGGGCGATTGGGTAATGTTTAAAGATATGCTCACAGGTAAAATTAAATGGTAAATGGCGACTTACGCTACAAGCTACTCAAATACTCCACCCGCTACTGTAAATAAATTGTAGATTGAATGTAATTCAATTGACCTTGGTTGTAAAAATGGTCTACCTTGACAACAGAAGTTTCAATTAGTTCATTAATAATTGAATTACCTGTAGAGCATTGAATGAGGGAAACTAATCATGCAACTAAAACAGCTATTTACAGCAAAAAAAACCATTACACTCAGTGTTGCCACTGCACTACTTGGCTCGTGGTCGGTAAATGCCGCACAGCAAGACACACAAGCAGAAGAAAATATTGAACAAATTAGTGTAATTGGCTCTCGCCGACTCGGCCGCACAGTTGAAGACAGCCCAGTTCCGATTGATATCATTAGCGGCGATGCCCTAAAAAGTTCAGGGCAAACTGAAACCAATGCACTACTGAGCACCTTATTACCAAGCTTTAATTTCCCTCAGCCATCAATCACCGATGGCAGCGACCATGTGCGCCCAGCTCAACTGCGTGGCTTAGCACCTGATCACACCTTAGTGCTCGTAAATGGTAAACGTCGCCATAGTAATGCACTGCTTAATTTAAACGGTTCAACCGGTCGTGGATCATCATCGGTTGATTTAAACGCTATTCCAGCCAATGCCATTGAGCGAATAGAATTATTACGCGACGGTGCCGCAGCGCAATATGGCTCAGACGCCATTGCCGGTGTGATCAATATTGTCCTTAAAAGTAATAGCAGTGGCGGCAGCCTAGGTGCTGTATATGGAGCAAACATCACCGAAATGCAGGGTGTGCCTCAACTAGAATCCGTTTCTGAAGACGCCAATGGCAACTTAGCCTTTAATGAAGGCAGTGACCGCTCGCTTACCGACGGCCAAACCTTAACCCTGCAAGGTAATATGGGGTTTGAATTGGGCGATAACGGCTTTTTAAGTATTTCTACTGAATATCGCGACCGTAGCTCAACGAATCGCTCTGATTATGACCAGCGCGAAAATTACGCCCGCCTACCTGATGGCTCTCTTGATCCGCGTGAGTTCACATGGGATCGTTACAATCATAACTTTGGCAATGGCACCGTTGAAGACTTCGCGCTGTTTTATAATGCCGGTTATCAATTAACTAACGATGCCGAGCTTTACTCGTTTGGCTCTTACAGCAAGCGTGAAGGCGAAGGCGGTGGTTTTTATCGTCGCGCACAAGACAGCCGTAACGTAACAGATATTTATCCTGATGGCTTTTTACCGGTGATCACCTCAGATATTGACGATTTTTCGTTAGCACTCGGCGTAAAAGGTTTTGCTAATGAATGGAATTACGACGCTTCTGCTGTATACGGCCAAGATGCCTTTAACTTTGGTGTTATTGATAGCTTAAACACCTCATATGGGCCTAGCAGTCAAACCAGTTTTGATGCCGGTACACTTACCTACGATCAGCTGACTATTAACCTTGATTTTAGCCGCGAGATTGATGCTGACTTTTTAGCTAGCGGAATTAACGTCGCAGTGGGTGCTGAGTATCGTCGTGAAGGCTACGAAATTCAGGCAGGCGAAGAAGCCTCATACGCACAGGGCACCTTTGGCCCTGGTGGCGCAGTAACCGACCAAGTTAATGGCCCATTTGGCTCTGCAGGTTCGCAAGTATTCCCAGGTTTCACACCTGAGTCTGCGGGTGATAACAGCCGCCATAATGTTAGCCTTTACGTGGATTTAGAAGCCTTTATTACAGATAACTGGAACGTTGCCGTCGCAGCGCGTTATGAAGACTACTCTGACTTTGGCGATACGCTTAATGGTAAAATTGCCACCCGCTATACGCTAACAGAAGATTTAGCATTACGCGGCTCTGTATCAACCGGCTTTAGAGCGCCCTCTCTGCAACAGCAATATTTTACTTCAGTGGCCACCGTGTTTGTTGATGGTATTCCAACACAAACAGGGACGTTTGCCCCAAGCAGTGATGTAGCCGTTGCATTGGGATCACCGGGCTTAGATGCAGAAGAAGCCACCAACTACGGGGTAGGTTTTACCTGGTCAACCGACTTTAATTTCAGCTTATCTGTGGATTATTACCAAATATTAATTGATGACCGTATTGTGTTATCAAATAACCTGTCGGGTGCAGGTGTAGCAAGCTTACTTGAGGGCACTGGAGCTAACCAAGGGCGGTTTTTCTTAAACGCGATTGATAGCAAAACCCGTGGCGTTGATGTGGTTGCCTCTTACAACCTAATGACCGATAACTACGGTGATGTAGCGTTTAATTTAGGCTATAACTACGGCAAAAACGAAGTGACTAATATTATTGCCCCACCCGCTGAGCTACAAAGCGTAGGTGTTGAACAAGATAATTTGTTCTCGGGTAATGAACTGCGTCGTTTTGAAGTAAGTACCCCGCGTAATAAATACAACCTAAGCGCTACATGGACACTAAACGAATGGCGTACCACACTTCGCAGCACTCGCTATGGTGAAACACAAGACCCATCAGAAATTCCAGAGCGTAACGAAGTGCTCAAGCCAAAGTGGATCACCGACTTAGATGTTGCCTATGCACTTAATAACAACATTACTCTGAGCTTAGGCGCGAATAATGTGTTTGATGTATACCCAGATCCAACGCGTGATTTAGTGAGCGATGTAACCACTTTCTCTCGTTTGTTCTCTTACTCGGGCTTTTCGCCATTTGGTTTTAATGGCCGCTATGTTTACGGCAAAGTTGAAATGAAATTTTAAGCTGCAGCTAAAAACAAAAAGCCACACTATTTAGTGTGGCTTTTTAATAGATTAGGGTCTGTTGATCTTTCAAGGTTAAATTTGCAGCAGTCTGTTTGGTATTTAGGCAAGGCAGAGCCTATGTGGTGT
>NZ_JBEOOG010000083.1:0-16592 GCF_040308965.1 Pseudoalteromonas sp. MER144-MNA-CIBAN-0113 | reverse complement strand
CCATCCTAGATGGTTTTAAACTAAGAACATACCCAAGACAATTTATTAAAAATTAGTTTTTACACAGTCTGTGCCATAAGCCGACCTTGAGACACATAGAGATTAAGACTGCAAAGATACGAAAGCGGAAGTTAGCTTTGGCCTGTTTAACGACAAATATTCCGACAAAGCAGTCATGACTATTAGTTTATTGTTAAATCTAATCTTTCTTTTCGTTCATCTACTCAATAACCCCACGCTAAACGTGACTTTAGCGTGGGGTTAGAGTTCACAGTAATTTTATCTGGATAGCTCTTTTATTTTTTTCTCTGAAAACCAGCGATATAAAACAGGTAAAACAAATAATGTTAACAGTGTTGCAGTTACCAAGCCGCCAACAATAACACTCGCTAATGGGCGCTGTATTTCTGCACCAACACCATTAGACATTAACATCGGTATCAAACCTAAAGCTGATGTTATAGCAGTCATAAGTACAGGTCTTAATCTTGAAGTAGCGCCTTCAAAAACGGCTTTAGATGCTTCTAGACCGTCTTTAATACGTTGGTTGATACTTTCTACCATAACGACCCCATTCAATACCGCTACACCAAATAAGGTAATAAAGCCAACGGAGCTTGGTACGGATAGATATTGTCCTGATATGTACAAAGAAAATACGCCACCAATAACGGCAAGTGGCACATTAACTAAAATCAGCATAGCTTGACCAAGGGAGCTAAAAGCAAAGTAAAGTAACAATGCAATTAGCGCTAAAGATAAAGGTACAACGATAGCTAGTCTTTTTTGAGCACGCTGTTGGCTTTCGAATTGTCCACCTATTGCTACCGAGTAGCCTGAAGGTAGGTCAACTTTCTCAGCAATAACTTTTCTGATGTCGGCTACTACACTACCCATATCTCTATTCTGAACGTTTGCTTGAATAACGACACGCCTTTGAACATCATCGCGCCTTACTTGAGGAGGACCTGATTCAAATGAAACAGTTGCAACATCACCTAAGCGTACCCAGGCGCCTGTTGGTGACTGAATTCGAATATCTGAAATAGCTTCCTTATTTTGTCGGTACTCTTCTTCAATACGCACGTAAATATCATAACGTTCATTGCCTTTGATGATTTGTCCAGCTTCAACCCCTCCAATACCATCTCGCACAACTTCCATTATATCAACAACTGAAAGTCCAAAGCGCGATAGCTCTTGCCTATTAGGTTTTACGACAAGTTGCGCTTCACCTGCAATTTGCTCAAGAGCAACATCTCTTGCACCATCAACACTCTTTATAGCCGCTTCGATCTCTTGTCCTTTAGCTGCTAAAACGTCTAACTCAGGGCCAAATAACTTTATCGCCAACTGAGCTTTTACGCCAGATAGTAACTCATCAACACGAGTCGCAATAGGTTGAGAAAAGTTTAGTAGTAAGCCAGGAAACTCCTCTAAAGATCTCTCCATTTTCCCTTGAAGTTCATATCGATTAGATGCACTGGTCCACTCAGAAACAGGCTTCAACCCTATGTAAATTTCTATGTTATTCACAGGCTCTGGATCTCCACCTATTTCGGCTCGACCAATTCGGCTTAATGCATAGGTTACTTCAGGAAAAGCCATTAGTTTTTCTTCTAGAATTGGTGCCACAGTGAGCGCGGTATCTAAACTGGAAGAAGGTGCCAGCGTTGCTCTTAAGTTTATCGTCCCTTCTTCTAACTCAGGTACAAATTCAGTACCAATTAATGGAACTAATGCAAAGGCAGAGAAAACTAATATAAGTGCGGCTGAAATGACTAACTTGGTGCGTTTTAGTGCGAATGTAAGCCCTTTTCTGTAGAGTTTGTCTAATGGCCTAAGAACAAAGCTTTCCCTCTCTTTTACACCTGACTTAAATAAATAAGTTGCCAGTGCAGGTACGATAAACAACGCAACCACAATCGCAGATACAACGGCTAAGATGATGCTTATTGCCATAGGTTGGAATAACTTTGCTTCAACCCCTTCAAAGCTGAACAATGGCGCAAATACGACTAAAATAATCGAGGCAGCAAAAAAGACGGGACGAGCCACTTCTTTACCTGCATTTTGCAGACGTAATTTAATGCCGTGCTCATCGTGTTCTACATCGTGCGGATCTGCGTCAGAAGTTGGAACACGTTCCTTTACCGATTTCGAATGTGTCGCGTCAGGTCTATTTAAATGTTTAAACATATTTTCAACCATAACCACTGAGCCATCTACAAGCATACCAATAGCGACCGCTATGCCACCCAGTGACATAAGGTTTGCAGAAATGCCCCACCAAGCCATGATCATTAACGCGATACCAATTGAAATTGGAATAGATATTAATACCAAGAAGGTTGCACGTAAATTCATTAAAAATAGTGCTAATACAATACAGATGAAAATAAATGCTAGTAATAGTGCATCAACCACTGTATTTACCGCTTTTTCAATCAAATCAGCCTGATCATAAAAAGGCTCAAAGCGAACACCTTTTGGCAATGCTTGATTAATTAATGGAATTCTTGCATTGATACCATCAATGGTGGCTTTAGTATTTGAACCCATGCGTTTTAAGACAATGCCAGAGACAACTTCGCCTAAATTTTCGACTTTACCGTCTTCGGTTTTGCGCGTCATGGTGACAGCACCTTGACGAATTTCACTGCCCATTTCAACTTTAGCAATATCTGAAACCGTAACAACCGTACCATCTACTGTTTTAACGGGAACTTGTTTGATATTACTGATGCCAGCCTCACCACTCTCAAACCAGCCTGTGCCTCTAATCACAAGCTGCTCTTGCCCACGGTTCATGTACCATCCGCCAACATTCGCATTGTTGTTATCTAGGGCACCAACAACGTCTTCTTGCGTTAGTTCATATGCTAAGAGCTTAGATGGATCGACATTGACTTGGTATTGCCTAACATTACCACCAAAAGATAATACATCAGTGACTCCATCGACAGGCATAACGAGTAACTTAACAATCCAATCGTTAAGGCTTCGAAGCGCCATAGCATCATAACCTGCACCTTTATCTGAAATAAGAAGATACTGAAATACTTGGCCCAGCCCAGAGGTGTTTGGTCCCATTTCGGGTGTGCCGACACCTTCTGGTATCAGTTCTTTTGCGGCTTGAAGACGCTCAAATACGAGTTGTCTTGCAAAGTAAATGTCGGTGCCTTCTTTGAAAACAACCGTAACGCCAGACAAGCCTGTTTTAGAAATTGAGCGCACTTGTTCTACATCAGGTAGGGCATACATTACCGCTTCAATGGGGTACGTAATGAGTTGTTCAACTTCTTCAGCAGCCAGTCCTGGCGCTTCAGTATTTACAGCAACTTGAACATTAGTAACATCAGGAAAGGCATCCAAATTTAATTTTGGGATCACCATAACTGCACCAACCATAGTGGCAAACAGCGCAATCAAAATCAGGAGTCTATTATTAACAGACCAATCTATTATTTTATTAAACATAGTCTTGCTCCCTAGTGGTTGTGCGGATCAAATCCGCCTTTAGCGATTTCAGACGCAACAAAAAATGCGCCTTTAGTTACAATTCGCGTTCCACTATCAAGGCCAATGATTTCTCTAAAACCACCTAAGGCTCGGCCTAGTTCTATTTCTACAGCTTTAAATTCTCCAGGGTGGTCTTCGACAAATACTGTCCAATCACCATCTGCGCTGCGGATCAATGCTTCTTCTGGCACAGCCATCACTTTCTGCTTTGTGGCAAACTGAAAGTAAACTTTTACAAACATGCCTGAATGAAGATTATCATCCGAATTATCTACTCCTAACCTAATAATTCGAGTACGAGTAATAGGGTCAATTGTATGGGCTTCTTGGATAACTTTGGCATTGTAACTCTGGCCTTCTAATTTAAGTACCGCAGGAGAATCAATTGATAAATTCAGCTTTTTATTTGGAGAAACTTTTGCTTCAACCCATAGTTGTTTTTCATCTGCTAACAACATTACTGAATCCCCAGCATCAACACGTTGCCCTTGGATAAAGTCGTCTTGAAGCACGACACCTTCACGGTGCGCCGTTAATGCATATTGTCCAAATGCTTTAATGTCTTTGTTAGAAATACCATTTATTGCTTTTTCAGTTAACCCTAAAGCAATGAGCTTGCCATAGCTCGCATTGTATGTTGTTTCAGCTTGTAATAATCGACTTTCACTCACCGTCTTATTACCCAGCTTTTTTACACGTTGCCATTCGGTTGAAGCGATTAAATAGTCAGCTTGTGCTTGTGCCATTGCTTCACTAAATAATGTAACTAACTTCTGACCTATTTCTACATACTCGCCAAGCGCTGCATGGCGACTGATAATGACTGACTCTGTACGTGGTGATACCACATAACTTTTATAGCCATTAGCTTTTATTTCGCCAGGTGCATATACGGAGCTAAATTGATATTCAGGCTTAACACTTTCCACTTTAATGTTAGCAAGCGACATCTTCTTTGGATCAATAGTGATACCTTCTTCATGTCCTTCTTCTCCCTCTTTATTACCACCTTCATGGCCGTGCTCGTCATGGTCACCTTTATCTTCTTCATGTCCCTTTTCGTGTTCATGCTCATCTTGATGTTCTTTTTCTTCTTGTTTCGAAACGTTTGTGACAGAACCAGTTCCATCTGACGACTGTGCAAAAGCATCATGATTTGTAGTAAACCCAACTAACAGGCAGCTAATTACTACGGCTAAAAATTTTTTACTAATTACTGTATTCATTTTTGTAACCTATATTTTTAATAAATTTAAGATTTCGTTTTTCGCTACTGAAAAAACAAAGCGCTCAAATCTCAAATTTGGATAACTGACCCATACTTAAAATGAAGGATATTTCTGCAAGCTTGAATTGATTTTCCAAACGTATTCCTGCATGAAGCCCTTCCGCACGTTGATTTAATGCAAGTAAGTAGTCAGAAGTATTAATGTCACCAGCTTCCCAGCGCTTATTTAATAAGTTTTCGCTGCTATCTAATCTGCCTTGTGTGAGTTTTTGCCATTGCTCATAATATTTTTTACTGACAATAAGCGATTCATAATTAGCTTTTGCTTCAAAAGACTGCTTTCGATAAACCGACCGAAAGTTAGCCTCTGCTGCAATTGCTTCTGAATAAGCGGCTTTAACAGTATCTGAATAGTTATTTCTGATATTTAAAGGCATTGAGAAAGTCACGCCAATCAAGTCTTCATCTCCACTTTTCCCTGCGTTAACTCCAATGGTTGGATTGGCTTTAGATTCCATAGTGGTTAGTTGAGCTTTAGATTGTTTTATCTTCCATTGCGCTCTAGCGAGTTTAACTTTTGGATGTTCCTCAACCCACTGAGAGTTAAATGAATAGTTTGTTGCTCCAAAAGTAAATGAAAACAAATTGGTAGTATTAGGCGTCCAATCAGGCAATAACTCCTGAACATTTACCTCTGCATTTTTCAAAGCAATTTGCGACTCAGATATTTCACTGAAAACTTGGGACAAGTTTAAATAAACCAGTTCAGCGTCAAGTGGCTCTAAAAGTCCTGCTTTTCGCTTATCTTCAACAATGCCAAAGAGCGTTTGCAATTGCTCTTCTCTTTCTGAAAGTAACTGAGCAGCTTCTTTTGCTGCTTGCCAATTAACTAATGCAGTTAAAGCGTTAGCCTTTTTAGAATCGAGTAAAGATAACAATTGTTGCTGGTTTACATAGACATCAATTTCACCAATGCTTTTATTTGCTGATTGCTTATCCCAGAAATCAATTGTTTGGCTGATACCAATGGAGTAATTATCAAAATCACCTTCTTTTTCATAACTAGCTTCTAGCTCTGGGTTATAAACGGCTTGAGTTAAACCTTTGGCTCTATGACTACTTGCATTAAGTAACTCTTTAGCCGCAACAACTTCGGGATCTTTATTTATTTGACTATCTAGCCATGAAATACTTTTCTGTTTGGCATAAGTGGCAACTGAAAAACTCACAGCCATACATAAAGACAGGACTAAACCTACATTTTTTAAATATATATACATAAAAATTCTTAATTTTAAAATTAATAAACACGAACCCTTTATCCATTATTAAAGGATAAATAGGTCATTAAAAATTAATCTAATTAAGAAATAGGCGGACGAAGTATAGCTTCAAGAAAGGTACTTGTTTGATCAATTTGATAAGGCGTTTTATTGATAATATTTAGCTTACCATCGACATTGGAATTACTGACTAAAATCCAAGATAAGTGGCTGCCACTGCAATGACCACAGTGATGACAATCTTTTTCATTATGCTGCTCATCACCTACATTATCATTTGAGACATTTCGATCATCTGCATGATCATGTTGAGTTTGAAGGTGCTCTATATCTACCTGGTGATTCTCAGATGTTGCGGATACAACAGCAGTTAACGATTGCAAAACAATCGAAACGACTAAGAGCATTTTTAGTACAACATTAAGGTTCAAAGTTATCACCAGTTAAATATAGTATTTAAAATACTAGCAGAAACTATTTACTTAAACTAGCATTTCCAGTCAGTTTCCACGCTTTTACATTAAATAATTTTTTATTTGACTCTATAGCCACTATAGATTTTATACTTATTTTAATATTATTACGGAATGTTAAATATGTCAGAAAAATGTAGTGGTCAGTGTCAATCATCTTCTACCAATGAAGATGTAAAAATTGATACACAATTAGATAACTATAGTGGCGCGTTTGTCAGTACATTTAAAGTACCTCAAATGGACTGTCCTTCAGAAGAGAGATTGATTAGGTTAGCACTTGACTCAATTGAGCCTTCAGTTGGGTTGCAATTTGATATTCCTAGCCGTTTAGTCAAGGTTTTTCATGATGAAAATTTAGATGAGATAACAAAAAAATTACAACAACTCAATCTCGGTGCAGAGTTGGCATCAACTAAAGAAAGTTGCAGCACCGAAGCTGCAAAAGCAAAAGATCTAGCCCAAAAAAATGAGATGAAAGAAGCATCAACCCTAAAATGGTTGTTAGCCATTAATGGAGTCATGTTTTTTATAGAAGTAATTGCTGGGATTATTGCGCAATCTGCTGGCCTAATTGCAGACTCATTAGATATGTTTGCTGATGCTGCTGTTTATGGTTTAGCTATATATGCTGTCGGTAAAAGCATAAGCATGAAACTTAGAGCGGCACATATATCTGGTGTGCTTCAAGTTATTCTAGCGCTAAGTGCTTTGAGCGAAGTCGTAAGACGCTTTGTTTACGGTAGTGAACCGATCTCTTCTTTAATGATGATATTTGGTGGAATAGCACTAATCGCTAACATTGCTTGTCTATTTTTAATATTTGGTAATAAAGAAGACGGCGCTCATATGAAAGCGAGTTGGATTTTTTCCGCAAATGACGTAATCGCAAACGTAGGTGTAATCTTAGCTGGCTTATTAGTTACAGTAACTAGCAGCCGTTATCCAGATTTAGTGATTGGTTTGATAATTGCTCTTGTCGTTTTAAACGGTGCTCGCCGCATCTTACAGCTAAAGTATTAAGCAGAGAAATGAAAATAATGCACTCATCGTATATCAAATCAAATATATCATACGTGATAATGATTTTAATCGCGGTGCAGTCTGTGTTTTTTTCGCTAGAAGAGCTTGAAATAAACTTAAGTGAAAGTTCTTTTAGTTCATCACTAACTAAGTCTATTACCCCGCTAAAAGCTCCAGAAGACTCCAATATGCTTGAGGTGAATAATAGCAACTCTTCAATTGATAATTGTAATTTTTGTTGCTGTTGTCACTTATTTTTAAATGCTGATTCTTCCTGTAACATTTTCCAAGCAACAGATCACTTCCTTACCTACGCCTTAGTTTCTCCTGAGCTAAAAGGCTATATCTCGGTGCCACTCCGCCCACCTAAATACGCCTAAATTTATAGAAAATTAAGAAAGGTCAAATGTTAATGACCTAAATATCACATATAAATTTATAGGAAAGTATACATGGCACTTAATACCTGTGTGCATCGCAAGATAGCAATTTTAAGGTGTGTAACACCTCGGCTTAAATATATCGCGTTTCTCGCTTTGTCACTTTTTACATTTAATGTTTATGCCTTTGAGAAGCAGTTAAACCTTCAAGAGGCAATTCAGTGGACGCTTAAACAAAATCCAGAACTTAAAATATTTGATTTCAAACAAACCGCATTAATTGGACGAGAACAAATCGCAAGTTTAAATCCCGCTTATGAACTAGAAGTTGAAGCTGAGAACTTTGCAGGCTCAGGTGAATTTAATGCATTCGACAGTGCTGAATTAACAGTCGCTCTATCTTCGGTTATCGAAATGGGAGATAAACGCTCAGCGCGGATTGGACTTGTTTCAAAATCAAGAGCACTACTCAATGCTGAGAAAGAAGTCTCTGCGCTTAATTTAATGGCTCAAGTCACTGAGAAGTACGTGGAAGTACTTGCAGCCCAACAAAGAGTGATATTGGCAGATAATGCATTGAGCTTAGCACAAGAAACGTTAGAGATTGTATCTCAGCGTAACCGCGCAGGTGCTACTCCTGAGGCTGAAGTGAAACGCTCAAAAGCAGTTATTGCTCAGGCTAACCTCACCCTTCAATCTGAACAAAAGCGCTTGGAATATCTAAAGCTTTCTTTATCAGCTTACTGGGGAGAAACATCAGTGTCATTCTCTAGAGTAACTGGAGATCTGTTTCAGTTTGGCAATGATAGTGATTTTAGTAGTCTCTTTGCGAAATTAGAGAAAAACCCTGCTATTCAAGTTTATGCAAGTGAGCAGCGACTAAAAGAGGCCGAGTTACAGTTGGCTAAAACAGAGTCAACGGCCAATATCAAATGGTCTGTTGGTGTTAGGCGCTCTCAAGAAGCCAATGATACGGCACTGGTCGCTGGCTTTAGCTTACCTTTGTTTGCTGAAAAGCGAAATTCTGGCGCAATCGCTAGTGCGCTAGCAGAGCGTGACCAAGTTGCCATAGAGAAAGAGGCGACTAAGTTAAGATTTAGAAATCACTTACTACGAGCATACTCCAATAGAAAACAAGCCATATTAACAGCTAATTCATTAAAGCAGTCGGTTATCCCAATGCTTGAAGATGCACTGGAAGATACTCAAGACGCCTATCAAAAAGGTCGATATGGATATCTTGATTATGTATCGGCTAGACAAGAGCTGTTAAATGCTCGGCGAACCCTCATTGATGCGGCATCTGCTGCCCTAATTTATGGCGCAGAGATAGAAAAACTAACAAACGAAGCGCTGTCACTCTAAATAAACATCACTTTAAGTTTAATAACAATTTATTGATTCAGTTATTAACTGAATCGTTTAGGAATTCAAAATGAAAAACTATTTACTCGCACTATTGATTTTTATTGGGTATCTATCACCCATTCAAAGTGTTTTCGCTAGTGAAGATGAACATGAAGGCGAAGAAGGCATAAGCAAAATCGACAATAACATGGCAAAAAAGGTTGGTGTTGAAACAGCCTATTTAGCTTCAAAAACGTTGAACCAAACTATCCCTGTATACGGCGCTACGACGATAGGCGCTGAACAATTATTTCAAGTTGGCGCTAGATATAACGGCGTTATAAAGACAATAAACTTCACTGTTGGTGATAAGGTAAAAAAAGGAGATCTATTAGCCGTTATTGAATCTAATGAAAGCTTAAATACCTATAAAATAACATCCCCTGTTTCTGGGACTGTTTTACAGCGAAATGGAAATATTGGCGGTATCACGCAAAACACTAGCTTGTTTGAAATCGTCAATTTTGACACCTTGTGGGCTGAATTTAAGGTGTTTACCAGCCAATATAATCAAATCAAAGTCGGTCAACCTGTTGATATTGAGCATGGTGAACAGGCATTCAACTCAACCATCACCAATATAATTCCAGCTAAAGATCAGTCTTATGTTTTAGCACGTGTACGTTTAAATAACACTGAGCTAAACCTAACCTCAGGCCAATTATTAATGGGCAGCGTAAAGATAAACCGATTTGAGGTGGATTTAGCCGTCGAGAAAGTTGCGATACAAGAACTGGGAGGACAATTTGGTGTCTTTGTAAAAGAAGATGAAGAGTACGAGTTTGCGCCACTTGTGCTCGGACGTTCAGACAAAAACTATATCGAGGTCATTGATGGCCTCAGTAAAGACGCTGAATATGTAAACAAAAACAGTTATCTGATAAAAGCGGATATTTTGAAATCTGAAGTAGAAGACGACGATTAGGAGACGCAATATGATTGAATCAATTTTGCGTCTTGCAATAAATAGACGCTATTTAGTATTAAGTCTGCTGATGGTAATCATCGGCGTTGGCATGTGGAGTTATCAAAAACTTCCCATTGATGCTGTTCCAGATATAACAAACGTGCAGGTACAAATAAACACTTCTGCCCCCGGTTATTCACCTTTGGAAGCGGAACAAAGGGTGACCTTTCCTGTAGAAACCGCCTTAGCCGGATTGCCAAAGCTGTCTCACACCCGCTCCCTGTCAAGATATGGATTATCTCAAGTAACCGTTATCTTTGAAGAGGGAACCGATATTTATTTTGCTCGCAACTTAATCAATGCAAGATTAGCTGCGATAAAAGGCGTTATTCCCTCTGGCTTAGAGCCAGAAATGGGTCCTATTTCGACAGGGCTTGGCGAAATATTTATGTATACCGTACAAGCTTCTCCTGACGCTAAAATGCCTAATGGAGAGCCTTATACCGCTATTGCCTTAAGAGAAATACAAGACTGGATCATTAAACCGCAATTGGCTCAAGTTAAAGGCGTCATTGAGGTCAACAGTATCGGCGGCTACAACAAGCAATATCACATAACGCCTAAACCCGAAAAATTACTTTTTCATCAGGTAACCTTTGAAGAAATATCTGATGCATTACGTAAAAACAATGACAACCGTGGCGCAGGTTATATCGAACAAAACGGACAGCAAGTTTTAGTACGCTCCATTGGGCAACTAGCGACAATAGATGAGATCCTCAATGTCATCATCAAAAAGAACGATGGTATTCCTGTAAAAATAAGTGATGTTGCCAATGTTGCTATAGGCAAAGAACTTAGAACAGGGGCTGCTACTCGTAATGGCATTGAGACGGTGCTTGGTACAACCATGATGCTGATTGGTGAGAATTCTCGCACCGTTGCTTTAGAAGTGGAACATAAGCTCAGCGAAATACAAAAATCTCTGCCAAAGGGCATTACCGCAGAGCCTGTTTACGACAGAACAACGTTAGTAGATAAAGCGATTGCAACCGTTACCAAAAACCTCGTTGAAGGTGCGCTTTTAGTTATTGTTGTGTTATTTATTCTACTTGGAAATTTACGTGCAGCTCTCATTACCGCTGCTGTTATCCCTATTTCCATGTTAATGACAATCACAGGTATGGTGCAAGCAGGAGTATCTGCCAATTTAATGAGTCTCGGCGCATTGGACTTTGGCTTGATAGTGGACGGGGCTGTAATCATCGTTGAAAACTCTGTCCGTAGGTTAGCACAGGCCCAACACAACGGTCATAGGCAAGACTTAAGAGAACGCCTAAATACCGTTTTTGAAGCCACTTCAGAAGTGATACGTCCAAGCTTGTTTGGTGTGGCAATTATCACTGTTGTTTACATCCCCATTTTCACGCTAACTGGCGTTGAAGGGAAAATGTTCCACCCTATGGCGGCAACTGTCGTTATGGCGTTAATTTCCGCAATGATCCTTTCAGTTACACTGGTTCCTGCTGCTGTAGCTGTGTTTATGAAAGGTAAAATCAGCGAAAAAGAAAGTGTAGTTATTCGTTCAACCAAGTCTATTTATGAACCATTGTTAAAAATGGCGATGAAATTTCGTTGGATTATTGTTTCATTCTCAACGCTGTTAATGGGGTATAGCCTTTGGTTAGCAACTACGCTTGGGACAGAATTTGTTCCTCAATTAAATGAAGGTGATATTGCACTACAGGCATTAAGAATTCCATCGACTGGCCTAGAGCAATCAGTAGAAATGCAAGAAGTACTTGAGCAACGTATTAAAGCGTTTCCTGAAGTTGATAAAGTATTCTCGCGCATCGGCACACCAGAAGTAGCAACTGACCCAATGCCACCGAGTATTGCTGATATCTTTGTTATTTTAAAACCACGTAAAGATTGGGCCGAACCTTCAAAGCCAAAGAGTGAATTAGTTGAAGAAATGGAAGAGGTACTGAAAAACATTCCGGGCAACAACTATGAATTCACTCAGCCTATTCAAATGCGTTTCAATGAATTGATTTCTGGCGTTAGAGCTGATGTCGGCATCAAAATATTTGGTGATGATTTGGATCGGTTATTACTCACCGCAAAAGATATTCTAAATATAGTGAAAACCGTGGACGGTGCTGCTGATGCCCGAATGGAACAGGTCACAGGTGTTCCATCTTTATCAGTAATTCCTAAACGAGAAGCGCTTGGTAGGTATGGTTTGAGCGTTACCGAACTGCAAGACTGGGTTGCTACTGCAATTGGCGGTGAATCTGCGGGGATCATTTATGAAGGAGACAGACGATTTGAGTTAGTTGTTCGTCTACCGGAGCAAATAAGAACGGATATCGATAGCTTGAAGCATCTGCCGCTTCCACTTGAGAATGGTAACTATGTGCCACTTGAAGAAGTTGCAGAGCTTAAATCAGAGTCTTTACCTGCTCAAATTAGCCGTGAGAGAGGTAAAAGAAGAGTTGTGGTTACCGTCAATGTTCGTGGTAGAGATTTAGGCGGTTTTGTCAAAGAAGTGAAAGCTAAAATTAATCAGGAAGGAGAAATTCCAGCAGGATACTGGCTTGATTATGGCGGAACCTTTGAACAGCTAGAGTCAGCGAGTAAAAGATTAAGCTTAGTTGTGCCGATCACACTAATTGTTATCTTAGGTATTTTGGTTATTGCATTTGGTTCATTAAAAGATGCATTGATCATTTTCAGTGGTGTACCGTTAGCATTAACTGGGGGCGTAATTTCTCTTTATTTAAGAGACATGCCTTTATCTATTTCGGCAGGTGTCGGCTTCATAGCATTGTCAGGTGTTGCCGTATTAAATGGCTTGGTTATGTTGGCTTTTATTCGAGATCTTTGGCATGAAAAAGGCGACCTTTACGTAGCGATCATTGAAGGTGCCATCATTCGTTTAAGACCTATTTTAATGACGGCACTGGTCGCAAGTTTAGGTTTTATTCCAATGGCGTTAAACACTGGAATTGGTGCAGAAGTGCAACGACCACTAGCAACAGTTGTTATCGGCGGTATTGTATCTTCTACAATTTTAACTTTGTTTGTATTGCCTATTTTATATCAATGGGCGCATGGCGCTGAGAGTAGTAAACAGCAATCTGACGAAATTTAAAAACAAAAAAGCAGCTTAATTACTAGGTTATGCCTAATTAAGCTGCTTTTTATATTGTATGCTCCAAAATTTTATTGATAAAACTTACTCTGCTTCATCCCTACAATTTTCATTTAAAAACTCAAACTCTATCGTCGTATGCGATAAATGATAGGAAGATAATTTAGCTGCAACCTCTTGTTTAAGCTTAATTAATTCTTTAACGTCAAAGTTGTCACTCAGCTCAAGGTGCGCTGTTAAAACGTGACTTTCACCATCCAGTGACCAAAAATGCATATGGTGTATACCATTTACTTCAGGAAATTCAATTAATGACTGCTTAATACGCTCTTGGGTCTCTTTATCGGGTGCAGCTTGAAGAAAAAGCACCAATGTTGATTTAAGATTTTTGAAAACGTTAAATAAGATAAACAGCGTAAACCCTATTGATAATAGAGGATCTAATATCGGCAGTTCAACGAACAACAATACAATAGAGACTATAAGAACGGCAACCCAACCGAGTACATCTTCAAGTAGGTGCCATGTCAGCACTTTTTCATTTAGTGTTTCACCCGCTTTTAATTTGAATACCGCATAACCATTTACGGCAACACCGAGTATGGCTAGCCCTAACATCCCCTCAACTACAGGCATTTCAGGATTGGACAGCTTAGGTATTGCTTCAAATAAAACCCAAATAGAGCCGATAATCAAAACAATACTATTTACCAATGCACCAAAAAGTGTAAGTCGGCGATAACCATAGCTGAATTTGTCTGATGCTTCTTTATCTGAAAAACGACTTAAAATCCACGCAAAACCTATTGAAAGACTATCACCAAGATCGTGAACGGCATCCGCCATTATCGCCGTACTGTTTGTGAGCCAACCACCTATAAATTCGATAATGGTAAATATCACATTAAGGAAAAATGCCCAACCAATCCGGTCGTCTTTACCATGCTGATGACTGTGACTATGGTTGTGCATTTTGTACCTCCAGTACTTTTTTATTTCTTATTTTTGATACATTCATATTAATCAAATGTCGGATCACTCGTTGATACAACCAACGTTTTACACCTGATAGATTAGTACCTTTTTCGAGATAGAACTTATCTGGTGAATCATAAAGCCCAAAGTCGTCATGAATACCTTCTTTTTGAATATAGGTATCCTCTCCACGCCAATCCGTACCGGGTGAAGATAAGCACTTTGTTGCAACACCATAACCACAAAACTCATCTTTTGCTTGGCTAAATTTCTGCTGTAGTGAGCTTAAGTATTGCTCATCCAATATAAAGCCCTCTAAGTTTATCCAACGCCCTTCAAAGTAAACTTCTACCCAACTATGAATGATGTATTTAGGTGCTAACCAAAATACATAGCTTGGGATAGCACCTTTTTGTAGTTGCTGATCAATGGTAAAACCTTGGAAACGACACTGGATACCTAGTCCACGCAATAGTGCCATTAACAGATTACCCTTAGTATTACATTGTCCATAACCATCTGCTAGCACATCGCTTGCTGAAATATCATCACTCTTGTTATAGCCAAACATTATTTCATCTTTTACAAACTGATAAGCGGCACCAATTTTGTTGAAATTATCCAAATTTTTCCACCCTCGTTGATCGATCAGGGATTGGATATCTTTGTGTTCAAAATTAACGATATTCGTATTGTTTAAATATTTCTCAGTCATTTTTATATATCCCTTTCGTTGCATACCTATACTATAGATCCTATAGTAACTATAGAGTCAAATGTCTGGGGGAAATTGATGAAAATAGGCGAATTGTCAAAAAAATCGGGCTGTTCAATACAAACGATTAGATATTATGAAAGAGAAGGATTACTGTTAAATCCAAACCGTTCAGAAGGTAATTTCAGGCTGTATGATAGTAAAGCACTTAAACAATTGGAATTCGTAAAGCATTGTCGCAGCCTAGATATATCACTCAATGATATTAAACGTCTTATCGAATTAAAAAATAAGCCAGAAGAAAGCTGCTCTAGCGTTAATGCATTAATTGATCAGCAACTTGCACTAGTGAATAAACGTATGAAAGAATTAAGGGCGCTTAAAGCTGAATTACAACAGATGGCAAGTGCTTGTAGTTCAGACAATACAATTGAAGCGTGCGGCATCATCAAATCATTGGATAGCTAAACTAAATATAACTTTAGATTAGTAGTATTCACAAAGGCAATAATGAAAACCATTGGCAAATTAGCACAATCATTAAATTTAAATGTAGAAACCATTCGTTTTTATGGACGAGAAGGGCTGATTACACAACCTGAAAAACCAATATCTGGTTATAGACAATATGACGAAACAATAGCAGGACAACTTAGGTTTATCACAAAAGCCAAAGCGCTCGGCTTTACGTTAAGAGAAATAAAATCGCTAATGTCTATGGACAGCAACTGCACTCAAGTTGAGCTATTAAGCCGACAAAAGTTAGCAATCATTCGAGACAAAATTAATGACCTTCAACGTTTAGAGAAAGTAATTGTGGATATGACAAATACCTGTATGCAAAACGAAGATCCAACACATTGCCCCATAATTGATTCATTAAAATGATTGACTCCGTACTTATATACGGAGTTTAGAATGATGGTAATATCAACCAATAGACTTTCAAATGATAAATAAAATATTAGACAGAGTAGGCTCTAGTGGCGTTTGGCTAGCGGCACGGCCTGCTTCCCTGCATTAAGGTCACTTGCATCGGCATTAGGACTAGGCTTCTTCTCTCACTTCGAAGGAATAGCTGTAAATACGCTTTTACCTATTTTTGCATCTTTGGAACTATTGGTAAACTTATACAACTCGCACAAAAATAAAAACCATACCAGAGCTGTCTTCAGCATTCTAGGGCCTGTAGCAGTGCTATTAACGCTTTATCCTCTTTGGCTATATGATTGGAGCACATACCTATTTTACTTTGGTATTTGCTTAATGGTCGTTATGTCGGTTTTGGATATCGTAAAACCAGTAAGGGAGCAAACATGCAACGTATGGCTAATTGCCGTCGTTGAAACGATTAACGGTCAATGTCTGCTTTTCGCTCAAAGCCCCTTAGAGTAATTACGTTAACTTATTATGGGGCAGAAACGAGTTATATCTGAATAGCTGCTTTTGGCACAGACTGTGTGAAAACTCTGATCACCTTTTGGTCTAAGTATGTTCTGCTTATGATCTATTAATCTATACA
>NZ_JBEOOG010000082.1:0-16776 GCF_040308965.1 Pseudoalteromonas sp. MER144-MNA-CIBAN-0113 | reverse complement strand
GACCTCCAATAAAAAGTTGAAGGTATTTTCAAATACAAAAAATGGTGTTGCTAGGTGTGGTTGGCCGGACGCTTACGTATTACTTAGCTAATTACTAAAGCTATTCAAATAAGAAAGCCGCAGTAATAAATACTGCGGCCTTTGTTTTTAGCTAAATGCTTTTAATAAGCACCAGCGCTGTATATAAGCTCGTAACTGTGGCTGTAAATCTCAAGGATGTTACCAAACGGGTCTTCCATGTAGATCATGCGGTACGGCTTTTCACCAGGATAATAGTAGCGTGGCTCTGGCATACGTTTTTTACCACCTGCAGCAACAATACGATCCGCTAAGCCTTCTACATCTGGGTCTTGTACACAGAAGTGGAAGATACCGGTCTTCCAGTATTCAAAGTTGTCTTTAGGGTTTTCTTGGTCTTTAAATTCAAAAATTTCTACACCAATTCGGTCGCCTGTTGAAAGATGCGCTATTTTGAATTTTTCCCAATTTGGACCAAATACATCGGTACACATTTCGCCAATTGGGCTGTTGTCTTCAGTGATCACAGTAGGCTCCATTATGGTGTACCAGCCCATCACCTTAGTGTAAAACTCTACGGCTTTTTCAACATCGGGAACTGAAATACCAATGTGCGAAAAACTACGTGGATATGTATGACTCATAATAAATACTCCTACTTAACTATGTTTAGTTGATGGAGTTAGTTTACGAATGGACCAACATTAAGTAAAATTATCATTAATCATCATTTTAAGTATATTTTGTAATGATAAATCCGACATGGTTAAACACGTTTTGTACTTTAGTTGAGGTAAACCATTTTACCCAAACCGCCGAGCGCCTTTATATGACCCAGTCAGGCGTAAGCCAACATATAAAAAAGTTAGAGCAGCAAGTAGATTGCGCCTTGCTTGAGCGCCACGGTAAACAATTTACCCTTACCGTTCAGGGGCAAAATTTATATCAGCAGGGTAGTCAGTTACTCAAAGAATGGCAGTTTTTAGAGCAGCAATTAAAAGATGATTCACCTTACAGCGGTTTAGTAAAAATACAGTCGCCAGGCAGTTGCGGGCTAAAGTTTTACAATCAACTATTAGCACTGCAAGTAGAGCACAAGAAGCTAATTATAGATTACCGCTTTGCTCCAAATACCAATGTTGAACAAGCGGTGGCCAGTCATAGTGCCGATATTGGCTTTTTAACTCAAGCGCCTACCCTTAGTGAAGTTACCAGCCACAAAATTGGTAAAGAATCCCTATTATTAGTAACGCCCGCACATATAGAAAACCCAACGTGGGAGGTTTTATGTGAGCTTGGCTTTATTGGCCACCCCGATGCAAAACATCATGCGCAGCTTTTACTTAGCGAAAACTACAGTGAATTTGAACATGTTGATCAAATTAAGCAAACGGGGTTTTCTAACCAAATAAGTTTAATACTGGAGCCGGTAAGTTTAGGGCTGGGTTTTACGGTTTTACCCGCACACGCAGTAAGTGCTTTTAATAAACCTGCGCTTATTAAAACGCATCATTTAACCAAACCAATTAGCGAAAATATTTATGTGTGCCATCACCGAAATAGGCCGTTAGCAAAGCGTATGCATAGCGTTATTGACGCAATAAAAGCAGGCTAGGGCACCCAAACCAGCGCCCGTAAAGCCCCTTTACAGCTTAAGCTGTACGTTTGGTTTTTTGCATAATGTCTGTGTGAGGCTCTGTTTGCTTTTAAAATAAACCTTGTGCACAGCAAAAGTAAGTAAAGTCATCAGTACCATCATACAAAGTGTCGGCCAAAGGCTGAGAGTAGATAACCAAGCGCCCCCATAAACCAGCAAATAAGTACCCATTGAATAACATAAAGCGCGGTTACATGTTTACTGGCATATAAAAGAGCACGTGTAATAGGGCCATTATATTTATCAGCAAAAATAAACTGTATAGCCGCTAGGGCACATAAATTTAAGCCAATTAAATAGCTAATACCGCCGCCATTTAAATGGAAAAAGTTGCCAAACTGCCCTTTAAAATCAATGGCTAACCATATGCCGCCAATAACAAGTAAAGCAGCACCGAGTTGTGCACATACTTTATATAAGTAATCGGCATTTTGTTGGTTACTAAGATATAAACGACCAAGTACGTATCCCATTAATATCGCACTTATCCAAGGAAATACCGGAAAATACACCTGATAGTTATTAGCAAAAAACAAATCGCTAATATAAGGTGAAAGCGTAAATTGTTGCCCCCTCACAAACTGGCTCATAACTGCAATTGCAATGGCTAAAACCGCAATCCATATTGTTTTCCAACGGGCAATATTAAGCACACCAAACAGCAATAAGCTAACTCCAGCCAGTTGTAAAATATCACCTGTTAACACCATAAATTGTAACTGCCCAGCACTGAGCGGACTTTGCCAGCCATACGCATTTATAAATGCCTCAGGCATGGTATTAAATACTTCAATAGGCAGCCAAAACTTGGCCGCATTCATTAAATAAGCAAGCAGTAAAAGCTGTATGCCACGCTTAATTAATAGCAAAGGTGTTTGCCTGCGCGAAAGCGCCATAGATAGCCCCATTGCCACTAAAAACGAGGCGGTGCCTTTGCCAAGTATATGCACAACCGTACCAAATGCGCTTTCACTTTGAAGCGTCGTGGAGGCATATATCCATAAGGTATGCACAATAATCATAATAAAAACGCTCGCACCACGCGCAAGATCAATCGTTTTAAGACGTTGGTTCATTGGTTTTAATATCCTTTTTAGGGCAGGTTTGGCATTTGCTATAACCGGCTAAATAATAGCGGCAACAGGTTAAACGCTGGGGTTTTTCAGTAAATGGCGTATCAAGATTAAAGTGTTCACAAATAAGGGTGTGCAGCTGACGATGGCAATTGTTGATATGTAAAGTAGTAGCAAGGTCTAAGCTATGAGCTCGCTCAATGGCGCTACTTAATGAATCGAGTAATAACCGAGCTTGTTCTTTTTTACCAAGTGCATAGTCGGTATTTACCCATTCACCAACTTGGCTTATAAAATGAGTAAACGCTTTGGTTTGCTCTGTTTTACTTACTAACACGCCATTATTCAGGTTAAACCCACGACAATAAGCGCCATTTACCGCTAACGGCATGCTAATGGGATCAGCCGTACTTTGCTTGCAAGCAAACCAATAGCAATAAGCGTAAATAGCTTGCCAACAAAGCTGCAAATACAAATGTCGACTAATAAATTGCTTAGGCGCAGTAGGGTACTGCGCCTTACAACGAACTGTTAAAGCGCGCACTAATAATAAGCTCGGTTTAAAAGTTCGTTGCACGGGTTGTTGGCAATATAAAAACTGCGCAAGGGTAATCGGTTTAGCCATACAGCTTTGCCGATACGGGGTTGTTTAAGTTACCAGCAAACTGCAAACTACCTGCCGGATCGGTTAAATCAACCATTTGCTCATTATTACCCAACTGTAAGCGGTTTAAACAAGAGTGAGCAAACTCATCACTAAAAAAGTCGTACTCTTTAAATCGCTCATTTAAAGCAGGGTTAGCATGTTGATACGCTTTAACACTTTGCGTAACACACTGCCAAAAGTCATGCTCTGTAATACGCTCTTCTCGCACTAAAATTGCTACTAAGTATCTAAAGAAACAGTCAAATACATCGGTAAATATACTTAACAGCTCAAGCTCTTTAGGCATAGAAACATGAATACGTTCAACCCCTGCAGGCAATACTTCAGTGCTATTAAGTAAAGCAACCTCTTCACCTATGTCTTTCATATATGCGCCTACTGGCACCGAATTTTTAAGCTTTAAAATGAGGTTTTCGCCGTGAGGCATAAACACTAATTTATGCGCGTAAAAGCAATGTACCAGCGGAATTAAATAAGCATTAAAGTAGGCATGTAACCACTGCTGCGTGCTCAAACCACTTTGCGTTATCCATTCACCCACTAAACTTTGGCCATTATTATCTAAGTGTAATAACGCTGCCATGGTGGTCAGTTGTTCATCGCTATTTAAATTATGGTTTGGGTTTTCTCGCCATAAGCAGGCAAACATTTTACGATAGGGTGTATCACCTAGCGCGCTTTGCTCAAACGTATGATGGGCATAACCTAAGGTGGCGTATTCTCTAAGCGCTGTAAAATTAGCGCCTGCGAGTTGTTGATCTTGGCTAACCTTAGCAAATACCCAATCGTTAATGGCAGGAGTCACCGCCATGTAAGCACGCGATAGGCCACGCATAAATCCCATATTTAAAATCGACAACGCCACTTTTAAATACGGCTTATGCGGGTGCGAGCAGTTATATAAGGTCCGAATTGATTGTTGCGCTTGATATAAATCGTCACCTTCACCTAAATACACTAATCGCTGATTTGCCAACTCATTTGCAAATACCACACTCAATTTGTGTTGGTACTGCCAAGGGTGAGCAGGAATGAGTAAGTAATCATCGGGGTTAAGGTTTTGAGCTTTTAGCGCTTTGTTAAACGCATCTCGAGTGGTTAAATCTAGTTCATCACTTATATGGCTTGGGTAGTCGGCAAAGTATTCACTATGGGCAAAGTCGCATACCGTTTTATGCGCTGCTAACCACAGTACTTTAAACGGTTTGCCTACTTCTGGCGCATAACGTAAAAAGTCAGCTTTACTAAAACCAATGCGGCCATTATTAGCAACAAAGGCAGGATGCCCTTCACTCATTGCGGCTTCTATTTTTTGCAGCCCTAAATTAGCTAACTGCGCCGCTGTTAAGGTGTTATTTTCGCGTTTGAAGCACGCACTGGCTAAAGTGGCATTTAGCTCTTCAAGGTAGGTGGCAAGGCGCTTACCCGTTAAACCTAGCGCAGGCCCCTGCATACTAAAAAAGTGCAACACATCTAGCGGCTGAAGCTCTTCGTTAAGGTTGTAAAAGCATAGGCTTGGCTCGTCTATATCTATATGGTTTAGTGCCATAGCACGGCCATTAAAAATAAAGTAACCGCCTTCAACATTCACTTTAAAGCCTTGCTTTGTTGTCTCTGCGGCCAATAAACGCTCGTGCACAAGCTCGGTGAGTGCTTTAGCTTGTAAATGCCGATTTGCCCATTGCCAATGTGGCTGTATCACGTAATCAGTTTGTAAAGGTGCTAACGAATCAGTCAATAGTTGGCTGTGCCTATCAAAGGCTGCTTTATTACAAAAGCCTAAATAAGCGGATTTTTCGCCCAGTTGAATTTGCTGGGTGTGAACAAATCCCAAACGCTTATTTAACGTATGAATTTTACTATTAGCAATGTCGGGCTCAACCACAACACGGGCGGCACTGTTTTGAGCAAAAATACTTTGCAGCACGCACTGCATCATTTCAAAACTAAAATGGCGCTTAGGTGCCGTGTTAGGCGCTAATAAAATATGCATACCCACATCATTAGGTTCAACCTCGTACGCCGCTTTCATTAAGCTTTCGTGCTCAGGGCTATAAAGCTCAACTAAAGCCAATAGGTTATTATTTTGCTCGATCACGTACGCCTGATGATGAGGCGTATCAATAATAGCTTGATACGCTTTAGTTATTTGTTGCTCGGTTTGCTGCTGCATACCCCAAAAGTGCGCATACGGTTGCTTAAGCCAATCGCAAACTGTTGGCATATCTGTTTGTTGTAATAAGCGCATCGTCACTTTGCCGGTATGCTGTAGGGTGGTTACAAAAGATGAAAAATACATAAAAACTCCAATAAATCTTAAAAACTAAGACGCTGAACGCGCAGTTCGAGCAACAGCCTTAACCCGCCAAAGCAAAATAAAGGCAAGGCTTGCAAAGCCAATGGCAGCAAAGTAAAACACAACCGTTGTTGAAAGATGCTCTACGCTCATACCCACTAGTAACGACGCTAAAATAACCCCGATATTTTGAGCAATGTGCACTTTGGCAAAGTCGCTGCCGTAATGTGCAGGCTCACTTTTAGCAAATAGCATTACCTCTAGCAGTACCATCACTTGAAATAACGCAAAACCATATAAAACACGTGATAAAATCACTAACCCCACCGACGCCTGCGCTTGTAAATAAAGCCCAAGCGCTCCCAAAATAAGTGCGCATAACAAAGTGCTAGTGCGGCTTAATGTTGGCAGTGGTAAATGTTGTCTGTAATGGTTAAAAACCAGCATAACAAGCGCGGCAAAGGCAGGAATGGCGTATACAACAGCGCTTTGCAACGTACTGCTTTGTGCGTTTAATGCTTGCCAATGTGTAGTAAAGAAGGGGCGAATTAAAAACGCGCTAAAATAAACCACCACACTTAAAAAGCAAAATTGCCAAATAAAATAGGGAATACGTTCTCGCGGTTTTTCAGTCGCTATTGCTTGCTGATAAATACCTGTTTTTAATGAATACATTAAGTAGGCGCATAATAAAACCTGAACTAGGTCACCGGCACTACTGAGTAATAACGCATAGCGTGGCTCTGCTAAACTAAAGAAATAACCACCAATTAAAGCGCCACCAATCGCACCAAAATGCATCAATACAGAAAACAAACCAATAATAGATAAATGCTTAGTTTGTTGCTCTAATCGCAGTGCAAATGGGTATATAAGTAGGTAGCTTGCCTTTAGCACCAACATAAGTTGGTAGTAAATCCAAAACTCCCATACATTGGTAGCAAAGTAGCAAAGCAAGCCAAAACCAGCGGCTACTACTTGGGTTACTAACCACAAAGCCAACTCATTGTATTTTTTAGCGACCTTAGCCCATAGTGGTAAAGCCAGCATTACAGTAATACAACAGTTAGCCACAAAGAGGCCGATTAACGTGGCGTTACTAATAGCAAATTCACTAGCAAAAAATTGCGGATAAAACGGTAGCAGCAAGGTATCG
Source organism: Pseudoalteromonas sp. MER144-MNA-CIBAN-0113 (assembly GCF_040308965.1). Lineage (NCBI taxonomy): Bacteria > Pseudomonadati > Pseudomonadota > Gammaproteobacteria > Alteromonadales > Pseudoalteromonadaceae > Pseudoalteromonas > Pseudoalteromonas sp. MER144-MNA-CIBAN-0113. Next base: position 9,909 of record NZ_JBEOOG010000082.1, on the reverse strand, counting down.
CATACCACCGAAATAACCGTCAGCAAAATTAGCGCAAAACGAAGACTCATGCCGCGCTACTCTGCTGTTGTGTTGATAGGGTGACATCACTTAAATCAAAGTTTTGAAAAGCAATTTTTTGCTCAACCTGATAAGGCGCATAACCTAAAATTTCACGTAAAATAATACTATTGCGGTAGCAAGCCATACCTAAATCTGGAGTTACAAAACCATGGGTATGCTGCTCGGCATTTTGTACAAAAATACGTTTTTGTTCGCTATCTACCGCATATTCACGGCTTACTAAATAACGACCTTGCTCATCTTGGGGTAATTGCTGGGCAATATTATTTAAAAAAGCAGGGCGCTGATATTTAAAGCCCGTGGCGCAAATTAAAAAGTCGGTTTCTATTGAAAAGGGCTGCTCAAGCTCCTGATGATAAAACTCAGTCAGTAAACGCTCACCTACCTCTTGAGTACCGGTTAGCCTGCTATTAGTTTTAAATGTAGTAGAAATTGGCCCATCAAGACTTTGCGCGTAGAGGGTGTCGAAAATGTCGTTAATTAAATCGCCATTAATGCCTTTAAATAGGTTTTTTTGGTTTTGATTGAGCCAATCTCGCTGCTCAGTTTTTAAATTATAAAAGTAATCTACATACTCAGGAGAGGTCATTTCAAGGGTGAGCTTAGTATACTCAAGCGGAAAATAGCGCGGTGAACGTGCTATCCAATCTAACTGCAAGCCTTGCGGTACTGCTTGCTGCAATAAGGTGTGGTAAATTTCTGCTGCACTTTGCCCAGCCCCTACCACAGTAACCCGTTTAGCTGCCTTTAATTCATCAAGCCGATGACAAAAATCGCTACTGTGCATTACGTTATTTGAGTTACTTTGCACAGCGCAATCAGGAATATACGGTGCAGGCCCTGTGCCCAAAACAATATGGCGAGTCACATAATGTTGTATACCATTAGGGGTGTTACAGCTAACGGTATAACACTCACTTTGCGGGCAAAATTCAACTTGAGTGACTGTTTGTTCAAAGTTAACATTTGAAAGCTGCGAGCAAACCCATTGGCAATATAAGTTGTATTCACGGCGCAATAAAAAAAAGCTTTCGCGAATATAAAACGGGTATAAGCGATTATTCAATTTGGCATAATTTAAAAAGCTATATTGGCTGGTTGGATCTGCCATGGTTACTAAATCCGACATAAACGGAGTTTGTAATGTAACGCCCTCCAGCATCATTCCAGGGTGCCAATCAAATTCACTGCGCTGCTCCAAAAACAGGCTTTTTACATCTTCGAGCGGTTCACTTAAACACGCTAAAGATAAGTTAAATGGGCCAAGGCCAATAGCTATAAAATCGTAAGGTTGATTATCCATTATGCAATTTCCCTATAAGTTTGCCATGCAATGTGGCTAATTTGCTCAATAACAGCGCGTACATCAGTTAATTGGCACTGCGCATTAAGCAATGTAAATTTAAGATAATGGCGGCCATTTATTTTTGTACGGGCAACCATGGCTTCACCGGTTTGTAAAAACGTTTGTCGTACATGCAGGTTTAAAGAGTCGAGTAAATCAAGGTCATGTTTTAAATCATCAGGAGCAAATCTAAAAACTAAGGCACTAAGCTCGGGGTAGTTAACCACTTCAAAGTCGGGGTGATCGTTAAGTACAATATGCGTTTGGCGCGCAAGGCCAATAACTTTATCGAACGCGCGGCCAAGTGGTGCTTCTCCAGTGGTGCGCAGTGTTAGCCATAATTTTAAGGCATCAAAACGGCGAGTGGTTTGCAGACTTTTATCTACCAGATTAGGCGTGCCATTTCCGGCCTCTGCTAATGGGTTTAAATAATCGGCATATAAAGTAATGTGGCTAAAATGGCGTTTATCGCTTAATAAAAAGGCACTACAACTAACCGGTTGCATAAATGATTTGTGATAATCAATCGTTATTGAATCAACCAACTCAATGCCATTAAGCGCATTTCGGTGGTGCTCGCTCACCAACAAACCGCCACCATAAGCGCCATCTACGTGGCACCATAGCTGCTCTTCTTTAGCCAGCATGGCAATATTATGGATTGGATCGATCGAGCCAAAATCGGTTGTGCCTGCGGTAATAACCACTGCAATGGGTAAATAACCTTGCGCTTTGCTTGTTGCTATGGCGGTTTTAAGTGCCTGCATATCCATTTGCATTTCGCTGTTTGTAGCCACCGGCACCACAGCGTTGTAACCTAAGCCCAGTAACGCCGCCGCTTTTTGAATACTAAAATGCGCCACCTCAGAGCAGTAAATTTTAAAGCGCGAGGCAACAGCTGGTAAGCCCTGAAGTTTTACCTGATGTTCTGGCGCATATCGGCTAACAGCCACTTCACGAGCAACTAACATTGCCATTAAGTTTGATTGTGTGCCGCCACTAGTAAATACTCCATCGGCAGTGCTTGGCAATGCTGCTTTTTGGCATGTCCAATCAATCAGCTTTTGCTCAATTAAGGTCGCACCTGCACTTTGATCCCACGTATCTACCGAGGTATTAATAGCAGCAATAATGTGTTCGGCCACCACAGCAGGATAGGTTACAGGGAAGTTTAAATGCGCCATGTAGCGAGGATGATGAAAATACACGGCATGATCTAAATACACGCCTTTTAGTTCTTCAAGCACCGCCGGAAAGTCAGCCAATGGCTGTGATAAATCAACATCGTTTACGACTTCTGCTAACGCATTTACCGACACACCTGAAAATGGCTTTTGGGCTTTAGCTATCGCTTGCTGAACTGCCGACAACCCTTGCAATGACGCTATTTGATAATTAATGAACTGCTCTAAATTGAATTGTGGGGGCAAGCCGCTTTGTTCAAATACAGCCTGTTTTTCAATGGTATTAATATTTAACACTTGAGATTGAGACACATCAACATTCCTTGAGTACACTTTTTAGGTGCAAGAATCTTAATGATAATGATTCCCATTTACAATAATGAAAAAAGATTAGATAGCAACTTTTTTTAATTAGAGCTAATAAGCTTGTCGTATATTTTTAACTAAAATCGATAAACTTCACTATTAAACGACAAGCATTACATGCAAAAATAAAGTTAAAAAAGAGGGAAGTTGAGCAATTATTTTAGCGGTAGCAAAGCTACGTTTAGCGATTGGCACCTATTTAAACATGAGCAATAAACACGAAATTGAGGTTAATAATCACTGTTTATGAAATATTTAATACAAAATTTAAAGTATTGGCGGTTTTTCTGTTACGTTGGTGTTTTGTATTAACGCTAAAGGACGTCATGATGGAAGTAAAACAATTAGCAAGTCAGACCTTAATCGGCTTAAAAGTAAGAACCTGCAACGCCAATGAAATGAATGCTGGCACTGCAAATATAGCTGAACTTTGGCAAAAATTTGGTGAAAAGTTTGCCAACAGCCTTACAGAAAACACCAAAGTGTATGGTGTGTATACTAATTACGAAAGCGATCTCACAGGCGATTTTGACGTAATTGCCTGCTGCGATAATTTATCAATTAAACTCCCTGAAGCTAAAAAAGTAACCACCCAAGCGGGGCGTTATTTGGTATTTAAAGGTGAGGGTGAAATGCCCGATGCAGTAATAGATTTATGGGGCGAAATTTGGCAATACTTCAGCTCAGACGATTGCCGCTATGAACGTACTTACACCAGTGATTTTGAGTATTATAAAAACAGTAACGAAATAGAAATTGCCATTGCAATTAAAGACTAGGGTCTGTTGACCTTTGCGGATTAAAATTTGTTCAAACTAGGGGCGGTTTAATCGCGGCGCGAGGTTTGTAACCTAGTGGGCTAAGTAAAAACCGAGCAACAAAGAGTAAATCGCCCCTAGGCAGAACCCGAAGGGCAGCGCCTGTTTGGCATTGATGCTGCGTTATCGCCTATTTATGGGGAATAACCACACCACATAGGCTCAGCCTTGCCTAAATACCAAACAGACTGCTGCAAATTTAACCTTGAAAGATCAACAGACCCTAAAACGGCTAGGTTTGTAAGCGCAAACCTAGCCTTTCATTGGTGTAATTTAACCCCTGCCAACTAAATCATTGGTTATTACTTGCCAGCTTGGTTTTTAAATCATGTAAATCGCACGCCGTTATTGTAGGCTCAAGTTCCCAGGGATCAAAAATAGCCTCATTTGAGCGCTGTATCCACGCAGCACGCATACCATGCGATAACGCCCCAATAACATCAAACGGGTTACTCGATATCAACCAGGTATTAGCACCGGTTGAATGTGCCTGACGTAAAAAATGACTATAAACACCGGGGTTGGGTTTAAAAGTTTTAATGTCATCGGCGCTCACTACGCCTTCAAAAAGCTCACTTATGCCTGCGGCTTCGAGCAAGGTATTTACCGCACTGGCCGCACCATTAGAAAACGCAAATAACCGATAGTTTTGTGCTTTTAAGCTCTCAAGCCCTGCTTTAACATCATCAAATGCGGGTAGGGTTTTATAGCGGGCTAACAACTGTGCTTTTTGCTCATCGCTTAAAGTTACCTTGTGCAGTAAACACGCATAATTAAGTGCCTGCTCAGTACACACCGAAAACGGCACGTAGTTTTGCATTAAGCCACGCCTAAACGAATATTCGATTTGTTTTTCACGCCAAGTAGTTGAAAAAGCGTGCGCGTTATCACCAACCATATTTTCAAGTAACGACACCACGCCATGAGTGTTTATAAGCGTACCGTATACATCAAACGCCAGTGTAGTTGCCATTAATGACTCCTGTTTAAATCGTTACTAAAACGCAATTTTACTACTCAATATTAATCACCTTATCAGTTAATAATGTACAGTAGAAGCATCATAGCTTGAAGCCGTTACTGTAAACCCCCGTTACGGTTTGGTTAAAAATACCGCAAGGTAAATGCGGTATTTTATATTTAAATATTATTGATTACTTAACTTTAGCCCTAGCGCTGCTGCTTGGCTATGAGCATTATCGAGCGATAGTTGATGGCGTACATCGGCAAACTCTTGATATTCTGAGGCAATTTCATGAATGGTGCTCACGCCTAAATATTTACTCAATGTACGTAAGTGCGGCACTAAATGGCTCATATGCTCACGTATACCACCTTGCTCAAAACCAAACTCACCGGTTGAGGTGATCACAACTAATGTTTTACCTCCAAGTAGAGGTTGTAGCGGAAAATCCCCACGGGAAAGATCAAAATCAAAAGTTTGGTTAATACGTATTACTTGATCAAACCATGCCTTTAACTGTGCGGGCATACCGTAGTTATACATAGGCGAGGAAATCACAATAATATCGGCAGCGGCAATTTCAGCGATTAATGTGTCTGACAAGGCCAGTAACTGATGTTGCTCAGCAGTCTTTTTATCATCAGGTGTAAATACTGCGCCTATCCAGTCTTGGGTAATAAAAGGCGGAGGATTCACACCAACATCACGGTAAAAATACTCATCTATAGCTTGGCGCTTTGCAAAGCTATCAATAAAATGCTTAGCAATATTTTTAGAGATTGAATCGTGTTCTGGGTTGTCGTTTTTAACAGCTCTTACGCTTGCATCAACGTGAAGTAGGGTAGTCATACTGTTTATCCTATTAGTAAATGTAGGTTAATCATCTTACTAACAGGCATATTTCACAAACGAGTAAATCTTAACTATAAATAAGTTATACTCATCTATAAGTTAATTCTATTTGGTGTGAATAATCCCCTATGCAAGTATCACTACAAGCACTTAAAGCCTTTGAAGCTGCGGCGCGTTTAGGCAGTTTTAAAGCCGCCGCGGATGAACTATCGCTCACCCCAACCGCGATTTCGCATCATATAAATAACCTTGAGAACCGTTTAAATGTGGATTTATTTTACCGCCAAGTTAGAAAAATCACTCTAACCCCCACTGGTGAATATTTAAGTGAAGCAACAAGCAATGGCTTTAACCTTATTAACCAAGCGCTAGCTACCGTACAAGCCAAAGGCACCGTCGTTAAAATAACCACTACGTCATCACTGGCCGCACTGCGTTTAATACCCGCATTACAGGAGCTATCAAAAAGTCAGCCCAATCTTGAAGTGGATATATCAACCAGTGAAGCCGTTGATAAGCAATTACACACCTTACCGGTTCGCTTTGGCCAGCAACGCAATATAAACGCTGATGACATTATAAAAACCGAACAATTTAACGTATTCGGCTCATACAAAGCCGCGGATATCCCATGGCAAAACGGCCCAGTTACGCTCTATACCACTAAATGGAAAAACAACGCGCTAAGTGAGCCTCCAATTAAACAATGGCTTACTCAAAACAACTTAGATCCTGCGTTATTTAGTATTAAAACATTTGACCAAGAGCTATTTGGTATTCAAGAAGCTATGACAGGCTCAGGACTGGTTTTTTGCTCAACCACGCTAGTACAACGATTATTAGACACCGAGTTACTTAAAAACTTTAATACCCACGTAGTTGAATCTGACTTTTGCTACTACATACCTAATAAGCAGCGCTTTCAAACCCGAAATACTCGCCTCGTTTTAGAATGGGTAGAAGAGTTGTTGAATTTATAAGGGCTAGTTATAAATCTAATTAAGTAATAGCTAAAAGTAGAGTTTATTAGCCTATCTTTTCGGGGTAGGCTTGTGAGCAGTCAAATTTGAGCAAAGACTGAGCATTGAGATTGGAGGAATATAATAGCTAATCAATTCATCAAACAGCTCTTTGCTCACATATTTTTAAAAATAAGCAAAGAGCGCATCTTGTTCTATTTAACTTTACTTTAAATTTTTAGAAAACTTAATGATAGTAATACCTTAGGTTATTTGCTAAAACTATATAAACTAGGTAAATGAGCGTTAAGTCTGCAGAAATATGCGCGATGAGCGCACTATTAAATTATGATATGTCAAAGGAGAGCCTGTGGTTCAATTAGCGAATATTGCAAGAATAGCTCCCGGTATTGAGCATCTTTCACTTGACGAGCTCCACGCCCTGCAAAGGTTTACGCTACTTTGGACTTTGTTTGAGGCTCAAGTGCTAGATACTAACGCTTATGTTAGGAATATCTCCGAAAAAGTTGCAAGTATTGAACCGCACATCATTGATGGCGGATGGTTTGAAGAGCACTTAGCCTATTTTTCAAATAGGTATATTGAGAATGGCAAGACGAACTACCACTTTGAACACCTTAACTTGCGAGACAATGACAACCCAAGGTTGGTGCGTGCCGCGCTAGCCGGAGAGGATACTCGTACCTCTTCTCAGCTGATAGCCTGTTTAACTATAGTTTATCGATTTAGAAACAACTTTTTCCATGGTATTAAGTGGGCTTACGGCCTACGTGATCAACTCGCCAACTTAACGCACTCTGCAAGCCTACTTGAAAAGTATTTAGAGAAGGTGCCGAATGGCGTATAACATTACATTCTCTTCTGCGATCATACCTCGCGCCATTAATGTGAAGCATTATGGTTCAATCAAAGTCAGGCTATACAATAATTTATGAATGCTGAAAACGCCATAGAGAGCCACTACAGAAAGCTCTCTGATATTATAAGTAATGAGTTCGAAGATCTTTACAAATCAATAAAGAATGACAAGTTAAGAGTTTTATTCTCTACTCTTCACTCTAGTGTTACTAGTCTTTTTGATTCGATGAATAATAGACTTCCAACATATGAAAACTCCGCTCACTTTTGGGCAGAACCAAGCAGAGAATTAATTAGCTCTATAGAGATAATTGAAGCTCTAGAGAAATCTTTAAAGAACTCTGAACATGCATTCTCTATCGAGGATTATCATCAAGAGCCCCCTGTGTCAGGATAGTTGTCGCCTCTAACTTTTAATAGAGGCAATAAAATGAGACGTCGATTTACACAAGAATTTAAAGTTCAAGCTGTTGAAAAAGCATTATCTCAATGTGATGATGTTCGCCTAGAAGATATTGCGTTTGATTTAGGCATCGGTTATTCAACCTTGCAACGATGGATTACGCTTGCTAAAAAACATGAACTTGAAACTAAAAATAATGGTAGTCACATGACAACAGAAAAACGCCCTCATGACTGGAGCTTAGAAGAAAGGCTTAATGCCATTATTGAATGTGCGAGTTTAGATGAAGCAGCTCTTAATGAATATTGCCGTGCTAAGGGGCTTTACCCGCATCATATTAAACAGTGGAAGCAAGACTTAGTAACACCACCTTCAAATAAAACAGTAAAGTCAGACAGTAAACAGCTTAAGCAAGAAATAAAGCAACTGCAAAAAGAACTGAATCGCAAAGATAAGGCCTTAGCTGAAACTGCCGCTCTACTTGTACTCAAAAAAAAAGCGGATGCACTTTGGGGTTTCAACGAGGACGATTAACCAGCTCAACTGAACGTCATGAACTGATAAAGCTCATTACCGACGCGCAGAAATCAGGGGCAAGGCAAGCAAAAGCATGTGAGTTACTTGGTCTAACGGCAAGAACAATTCAACGCTGGATTGAAGCTGATGATATGACAGATAAGCGAACGAGTACGATAAAGCGACCACCTAACAGGCTAACTGAATTAGAGCAACAGCGTATTATTAAGACAGTAAATTCAATAGAATACGGACATTTACCACCCAGCAAGATAGTCCCTAAACTATTAGATAAAGGTGTGTGGATAGCATCAGAAAGCTCGTTTTATCGTGTTATGAAATCACATAAATTATTAACACACAGAGAAAAAGTTAAACCAAATAAAAAGATAAAAAAACCAAAAGCGCTCAAGGCAACACGTGTAAACGAAATTTATACATGGGATATCACATATTTGCCAACAGCGGTTAAAGGTCAGTTTTTATACTTATATTTAGTGATGGATATTTATAGTCGAAAAATAGTTGGTTGGCAGGTTCATGACACACAGCTAAGCACACTGGCGGCTGATTTAATGGTAGATATTTGCAGGCGAGAGCAGGTAAAGCCAGATCAAGTCACGTTGCACTCGGATAATGGCAGTCCAATGAAAGGGGCAACGTTATTGGCAACATTGCAGGAGTTAGGTATTGTGCCTTCATTTAGCCGACCGTCAGTGAGTAATGATAATCCTTATTCTGAATCGCTATTTAAGACGTTAAAGTATCGCCCAGAATACCCTGAAAAAGCCTTTGAAAGCATCGGTAGTGCAAGGAAGTGGGTTAACGGATTTGTTGATTGGTACAACGATGAGCACTTGCACAGCGGTATTAAATTTGTCACGCCAAACCAGCGTCATTTAGGATTAGATAAAGCGATACTAGCGAACCGTCACCGAGTAAATGAAATAGCGAAATTGCAGAATCCAATTCGTTGGTCAGGAAAATCTAGAGATTGGACAATGACCAATGAAGTAAATTTAAATCCAGAGAAAAAAGAAGCAATGCGGGCGGCATAAAATTTAATTTGATGCGACAACTAACTTGAAAAACTCCGAGAGAGACTTACTTTTTGTAAGAGCTTTCTAAGCAAGAGTGGTGGGAGTGCAATTCCCGCTCATACTGAAAAATTAGAGATTTATTATACTATCCCAATATTTTTTCCACAAAGCTCAATAAAAATTGAGAATAAAAACAACACAGCTGACTTAAAAGCGCTTGGTAGTGGTTCTTATGCAAACGTCTATAGATATTATGACAGTTTCTATCTTAAAAATTTTGCTTTAAAACGAGCAAAGAAAGATCTAAATGCCAAGGAAATTGAAAGGTTCAAGCGTGAGCACGAACAAATGAGTATGCTAAGCTCGCCATATATTCTTGAAGTTTATGGGTATAACGAAAAAGATAATGAGTATGTTATGGAGTTTATGGACAGCTCTTTGGATGTAACCGTCGGCTAAACCACACCTAAACATTTATTTTATATTCGCTAAGCTCATTTCTTTTTAATCACAGGAGTGA
>NZ_JBEOOG010000081.1:0-17145 GCF_040308965.1 Pseudoalteromonas sp. MER144-MNA-CIBAN-0113 | reverse complement strand
AGAAAATAAGCCACACCTTAATTTAACTGACGTAGAGCTCAACGCACTAGTTATCGCTTAAGCAGATCTCAGGTTAATTAAGCACGTTAATGAGTTTAACTTGGAAAGCACACCAAAGTAGAGCGTGCTTTCACTATAAGTAGTTTAGTCGTCAGGTCCTTTTAAGGTAAACACTAAATGTTTACGCATATCTTTTAAAATCACGCCTTTTTTAAGCATTGCACTGCTTAAGCGTTTTTGCCACTTTAATAACTCAGGCTCTGCCGCAGTTAGTGCTTGTTGGTTTTCAAACTGAAAACACATCAGTAAAGAGCCTGGAAATAAATGATATTCCACATCAAACCAGCATTGCAGCATGCCTGGGATTTCAGCGCGGCCTTGTTCTTCTATTTTGTCAGCAACATTGAGGACGAGTGCTTGTTGTTTTACTTGCACAGCGGATAGTTTTTTCATGGGAGATGATCCAATTTAAAGGCTAATAAACACAGCCAAGATAGGTCATTATACCTAAGCTTGTAGGCAGCTAACAACGTTAACCTGGGTTTTAGCTACATAGAGAGTGAATTAATAAGGTGCGAAGGCTTTTGGGTTATCGCACATTATGAAACCTCTTAATTTATTTATAATTACCAGTAACCGTTAGTCGTTACTTTTCTTCTAAGTACATGTGATTATGTGGATTCAATCTGCTTTGATAAAAATAAGTTAGTGACATCAGCAACTTTTATTAACGACTCTTTATCAGTATGGCTCCAAGTTACCTTTGATCCCACACTTTCACAACAAATTACACCTAATGGTTTGTTATCAAGTATATAAATGTAATCAAGTAAAGAATAAATATCGAGTGGCTCAAAGTAAGGGCTGGTGAACTGCTTGGTTACGTTGTTGTTTCTGGCATCGGAAGCGTCGAGTACTTGATTGCTTAAAATATAGTTGAAATAAGCCGGAGAGTTTTCTGCTTTTAGAATAGTACCATTTAACACATCATTATTTTCATCAAGGCAAATTAAGCAATTTAATGTACTGTATTCCTTATTAAATAACCAAAGGCTCACTCGATTAGCATTGGGAATAAGCGCTTTTAACTCTTTGCATATTTGCTTTAGCTTCCGGTTGCTAGAAACATTAGGATCGCTAATTTTTACTGCTAAGTTTTTTAAGTTGAGGTTTTTAGGATTATAAACATTGAGTAAGCTATTGAGCTTAGCTTTATCAAACGGTTTAGTTAAGTAACCATCCATACCAATATCTAAATAATGCTCAATGTCTTGTTTAAGAGTATTTGCCGTCATAGCGATAATTGGAACGGTTTTACCTGCAGGTAGGGCTCTAATAGCCTGTGTGGCTTCTATGCCATTCATTTCAGGCATTTGTATATCCATAAAAATTAAGTCTACCGAGTGCTCCTTGAAGTACTTAACGCATTCTTTACCGTTCTCTGCGATAATTAAATTAGCATTATGTGCTTTGAGCATTTTAACAATAATAAGCTGATTTATTTTATTATCTTCGGCAATTAAAACAGTACTACCTTGAAGGTTTGTTATATCAGTGCACTGCTTCGAGGTTGGTGGCAATAAAGCAATCTCAAAGCTTTGCTCATAGGTAAACGTGGAGCCCTTATCTATTTTGCTGGTAAAGCTAAGGTGCCCCTGCATTAACTCACTTAAACGAGCGCAAATTGATAAGCCTAAACCTGTGCCTCCATATTTCCTTGAGGTTGATGAGTCGGCCTGATGAAATTCTTTAAATAAATGCTCTTGAACAGTCTCATTAATACCAAGGCCTGTATCAATAACTTCAAAGGTGAGTACTTGTGTTTGCAATGTACTATTTTTAACACTTATCTTCAGTTCTACTTGGCCAAAGTTGGTAAATTTAATCGCATTTGAGCACAGGTTATTTAAAATTTGCGAAATCCGAAGAGGATCGCCTTTTAAATTGTCTGCTATTTTTGGGTCTATCGATGTAATCAGCTTTATGCCTTTAGCAGATGCCTGCTGTAACAGGGGTTTTATTACATCGCTAATAACCTCATTAAGACTGAAGTTGATATGTTCAATTTCTAATTTGCCAGCCTCAATTTTAGAAAAGTCTAAAATATCGTTAACAATATTTGATAAGTAATGTGCTGACTTTAATATGCTTTTTAAGGTGCTGTTTTTTTCCTCTGTTGTTGTCTCTGAGATAGCAAACTCAGCTAAATTTAAAATTCCATGTAATGGGGTTCTTAGCTCATGAGTCATATTTGCCAAAAATTTACTCTTTGTGTTATTGGCGATATCCGCGGCTTCTTTTAACTTTTCTAGCTCTTTATTGTGTTCTTTTTGTTTTTCTAACGCCATAAACAGCTTTTTATTATTAAGCCGAAGCTCTAATTGCGCAATGACCTCTTTGCTCAAAACCGTGAGTGCATTTATTTGTTTGCTTGAAAGCTTTTTTGGTTTATCGCTAATAACACATAACGTACCTATAGCGTTTCCTCTTGGTGTGATGAGAGGTGCACCTGCATAAAAGCGAATATTTGGGTCGTTTGTAACTAAGGGATTATCGTGAAAGCGGGTGTCAGTAAGTGCATTTTGAACTTCGAATACGTGGTTTTTTAGAATTGCGTGAGAACAAAACGAAATATCTCGTGCGGTTTCGGCTACATCAATACCATGCTTTGACTTAAACCATTGCCTGTCAGGATCAACAAGACTTATTAGTGAGATTGGCGTTTCGCAAATATCAGATGCAAGCTGGGTTAAATCGTCAAAGGATTTTTCAGCTTCAGTGTCTAAAACGTCATACTCATATAAGTCTTTTAGCCGTGATAGTTCATCCTCAGGTGTTGACGCTTTTATCATTATGTAACCTTGTTTTTGTTATGCTTAACAATGAGTAATAGAATAAAAATAATAATGGATGCGCTAGCGTAAAATGCAATTAAATTATTATGCTTAAGTATTTAGCTTATATGACCTTTTAAATTTTTACGAATTGATTTAAAACAATCCGTCTTATAGCGAGTCAATCAACAATTTTATTTCGACCACTATTTTTTGCCTCGTATAAATAGTCATCAACGTATTTTAAGCTGCTTTGTAGGCTAATTGTGCCATCGTGGGTAAGCAGTCCAATACTGACAGTAAAGCTAATATTTTTATTACGATAGTAAACTTTATGTTCATTCACTGCGTTTTTAATACGCTCAGCTGCTTGCTTAGCTTCGGCTTTGTTTGTGTTAGGCATAATAATTAAAAACTCTTCACCGCCAAGGCGAAATACGGCGTCATTTTTTCTGGTGAGGCCATGTAAAATATTAGCGAGTTCTTTTAAACCCTTATCTCCAGCTTCGTGGCCGTAGTTATCATTTATGGCTTTAAAGTGATCTATATCGAGCATTAATAATGAAATATAGGTATTTTCATCTTGTGTTTTTAATAGCTCATCGGTAAGGAACCTGTATAAGGTTCGCCTATTTAAACATCCTGTAAGTGGGTCTACATTAGCCTGTTTTTCTAACTCTTTGTTAAGTGTAAATAGCTCTTGAGTGCGCGCCTGTATTCGTTGCTCTAAACTGGTATTAAGGGATATGAGTTTGTGTTCTATGTTTATTTCTTTGCTTACATCGTTTTGCACCGCAAAGTAATAAGCGATTTTTCCATCTCTATAAATCGGCGATATTGCCAACTCATTCCAATAGGGGTCCCCACTTTTGGTGTAGTTTAAAATTCGGGTGCTTATAGGTAGCCCTTTTTTGAGGTGAGTTTTAAGTTTAGCTATCGTTTTTAAATCAGTGTTTTCACCTTGTAAAATAGAGCCGAGCTTTTTGCCTTCGACTTCAAAAAGGCTATACCCTGTCATTTTTTCGAATGATCCATTAACCCAAATAACATGCTTATTTTTATCGGCAATGACCATTCCTACCGTAGTTTCTTTGAGTGCAGTAACTAAAAAGTCTCGTTCAAGGGCTATTTTTTCACTTCCTGTTATATCCTGAAAAATGCCGTATAGCTTAGTAATTTCACCGTTTTTATTTCTTGATACGTTACCGCTTGATATCACCGTGCGTTCTTGTTGGTCGTCATCTACAACACGTAATTTTATACAACTCCATTCTTGCCCCGTTAAAAGCGCATTTTCGACAGCGCTGGCTATTTTGGGCTTATCATCTGCATGATAAAAGTTTATTGCAGTATCTAACTGTGGTGAATAGCGACTAGGGGAAACACCATGGATAGTGTAAATTTCATCGGTCCAAAATAATTGGTTGCTATTACAGTCGAGCTGCCAATAACCTACTTTTAAAACTTCGCCTGCGTTTTCTATGATGGTTTGTAATTCGTTATTACTAATAACAGACGAAACCTGTGCAAAGTGTTGATTAAAAATTAATACAGTATAGTGATGTTGGTTTTGATCCACATTATGTAAGCAGCAATTCAGTTTAATAGAGTAATCGGTTGCAAATGTGAGCTCAATATCAAATTGGTCTAACTCATTATGTTGCGATTTTAGTGCGAGAATTTGTTGTTGTAATAGTGTTTTGCTTTGAGTTGTACAACAGGCATACAGGCTTTCAATGGTTGGCATGTTTTTGGTTGTAATATTTAGCTCTGACCACCCATCTGAGAGATAACTGAGCTGATGATGGTTATCAAATACCATTAAAAGAAAGTTGCATTTTTCTAGCAGTGCAATATTTATGTCTTTAATATCCATAAGCTCCCTACATATGAAAAGTATTACAACAATATGGTTGAGTATAGACATCTTCTTTTATTTTTTCCGTTTGAAGGCAGTGTAAATAGTGGTCAGAATTTTTACTAAAAACGTATTTCAGGTTTGTTTTTGTGACTTTCCTGATAAGGTATTGGTTGTATAACAATATTTTAACGTTATTTCGTTGCTGTTAACGAAAAGCGAATCATTGGAGATTTTCATGAGCATATTTCGATTGAGTGTTATTACCTCGATTTTTTTAGCCGCAAATTTTTGCGCCAGCAATGCACAAGCCAATACTAAAGTGATTCATGCGGGAGAGCTATTAAGCGTCCCTGGCGAAAAATCACAGCAAAAACAAACTGTAGTAATAGAAAATGGCAAAATAGTGTCTGTATCCGCTGGTTTTTTACCGGCCTCTCGATTTGGTGATGATGTCCAATTAATCGATTTATCGACCAGCTTTGTTATGCCAGGGCTTATGGATATGCATGTGCATTTACAAGGTGAGCTTGGGCCAGATAATAAAAAAGAACTGGTTGAAATGTCTGATGCAGATGTAGCAATGCGCAGTGTTCATTTTGCTAATAAAACCCTAATGGCGGGATTTACCACCGTGCGTGATGTAGGTAGCCAAAGCGAGCAAATGTACGCATTACGAAAAGGGGTGGCGAATGGTTGGGTTAATGGTCCGCGTATTATTGCCGGTGCTGGAGTTACTATTACTGGTGGGCATTTAGATGTTGATGGTATGAGTCCTGATTTACTCACCATAAAAACGCCACCAACAGTGTGTGATGGCGCAGTTGAGTGCCGTAAAAAAACACGTTATGCAATTAAGTATGGGGCGGATTTAATTAAAGTGGCCTCTACCGGTGGTGTGCTTTCTGATACCACCACGGGGACAGGTCAACAAATGGAAGACGATGAGCTCAAAGCCATTGTAAAAACCGCACATGGGTTAGGACGAAAAGTAGCAAGCCATGCCCATGCTGCACAAGGTATTAATGCCGCACTTCGTGCAGGGGTTGATAGCATTGAACACGGCAGTTACACCGATGAAGAAGGCATCAAGCTCTTTAAAGAAACCGGCGCTTACCTTGTACCAACGTTATTAGCTGGCGATACTGTGGTTAATATGGCAAAAAATTCAGATTTTATGTCTGCACCTATTAAGGCTAAAGCAACGAGAGTGGGGGGCGATATGCTCAACAACTTTACTAAGGCTTACAAAGCCGGCGTTAAAATTGCCTTTGGCACGGACAGTGGCGTATCAAAGCACGGTATTAACGCAAAAGAAGCCGTATTGATGTATGAAGCCGGTATGAGTACCTCCGATATTTTAAAGTCGGCAACCGTCAATGCTGCTGATTTAATTGATATGAGCCAGAGTTTAGGCACTATAGAGCCTGGTAAGTTTGCCGATATTATTGCCTTAGATTCCAGCCCACTTAGCGATATTAGCGCTTTAATGGATGTTGATTTTGTGATGAAAGAAGGCGTAATTTTCAAACAACAATAAACACTATATTTATTTTATTATGAATGACGTTATAACGCTGGTAGGTCGTACAACAAAATGTTTGTAGACGATTGACCAGCGTTATTTTTTTATACCGTTTTTAGGTAAAAAGGAAGTAGTTTATTTTGAAGAGCTTAGTGGTTTTATTTTTTAGTGTATGGCCTTTGTTAGCAAATAGTGCCTCGCAGCAACCAGTTGAATTTCCTGATGTTGAAAATGATGTAGCTTATGCAAAAGTGGCTTCATTGGGATTTAACTTAGCCGATGAAAAAATAGCCTACGGCAGTGATGAGTCACAGTACGCATTACTTTGGCGCGCAAAGCAAGCACTGGTGCAAACGCCGTTAGTTATTTTACTCCATGGTGGCTGTTGGCTTAGTGAGTACGATATTAAACACACGTATGCGTTAAGTACGGGGCTTGCACAAGCTGGCTTTAACGTGTGGTCATTAGAGTATCGAAGAAGTGGTACAAGCGGTGGTGGCTGGCCTGTCACATTTAATGATATAAAAGCCGGTATTTTAGCGGCAAGTACTTACAATAATGGCGAGTTTAAATTAGCTGACTCGGTTGCTGTAGGGCACTCTGCTGGTGGACATTTAGCACTGCTTGCAGGTGGTGAAATAAGCCAGCTTAAAGGCGTTATTGGCTTAGCCCCTATCACTGATATAAAAGCATATGCACGTGGTAATAACAGCTGTCAAAAAGTGACAAAAGATTTTATGCAAGGTATGCCAACTGATAAACCTAAGGCTTACACGCAAGCTAACCCGAGTGAGCAGCCACTTCATCCCCAAAGCATTATTTTACAAGGCGACAAAGATGCCATTGTCCCCGCTTTTAATTTAGCGCAGTTTAAACGCCCAGTGGTGATGCTCGAAGGCGTGGGGCATTTTGATTGGATCCACCCAGGATCTGAGGCATTTAGTACACTAATAAAAAATTTAAATGAGATATAAAAATGAATTTTAATGAGATTGTAGCGCTTGATAAAGCCGACCCGCTGGCTAATAAACGCGATGAATTCGATTTACCCGCAGACACTATTTATCTCGATGGTAATTCACTGGGTGCTTTACCTAAAGCCGTTAAGTCGCGCGTGGCAGAGGTGGTAAATCAACAATGGGGTAGTCACTTAATTAGAAGTTGGAACGATCACCAATGGATTGATTTACCCACTCAGGTAGGAGATAAAATAGCGCCGATTATTGGTGCTGCAAAAGGCCAAGTGATTTGTTGTGACTCTATTTCAGTTAACTTGTTCAAGCTGTTAAGTAGTGCGTTATCGTTAAGCCCTGGCCGAAATGTGGTGTTATCCACGCAAGATAACTTTCCAACCGACTTATACATGGTACAAGGGTTAAGTGACTTATTAGGCCCTGACTTATGTCAGCTTAAATTAGTAGCAGAGCAACACATTAAACAAAGCCTTAGCGATTCAGTGGCGGTGCTGCTATTAACGCAGGTGAACTTTAGAACCGGGCAGCTATTAGATATGCAAAAGCTGACCAAGCTTGCCCACGAAAAAGGCATTTTAGTGATATGGGATTTAGCCCACAGCGCGGGGGCTTTACCTGTTGAGCTCGATAACTGTAATGCAGATTTTGCTGTTGGCTGTGGCTACAAATACTTAAACGGCGGCCCGGGCTCGCCTGCATTTTTATATGTGGCAAAGCGTCATCAGGCTAGTGTAAAGCAGCCACTATCAGGCTGGATGGGTCATGCTAAACCATTTGCTTTTAATGCTGAATATCAGGGCGCTGATAATATAAATCAGTATTTGTGTGGCACACCGAGTGTGATTGCTATGAGTGCGTTAGATGCCGCCCTTGATGTATGGCAAGATGTAGATATTTCACAAATAAGAGAAAAGTCGATTGCACTCGCTGAGGTATTTACTAAATTGCTACAAACACATTCATGCTTAAGTGATTTGCGTTTATGCTCTACTGAAAATGCCTGTCAAAGAGGTAGCCAATTGGCGTTTTCACATACAGACGCGTTCGCTATATGCCAAGCGTTAATTGAAAAAGGGGTTATTGCTGATTTTCGTGCGCCCAATATATTACGCTTTGGTTTTACACCTCTTTATACCTCATTTGAAGATATATGGAATGCGGTCACGATTTTGGCTGAGGTGGTTAAAACCCAGCTATATACTCAGCCACGTTTTAATTTAGCAGGTAAAGTAACGTAACGTTATGATGAGCCATTATTCAATAATGGCTCATCAAATTACTTAAGTTAAAAAAGCATCGTGTTAGCAAAATAACTTGCTGCGCCTTTAGTCTATTGTTGCTCTTTTTTTAGATTAAAGTAATTGAGTTGCACTCTCATCTCGGTAGCTTGTTCTGCCATTTGACGTGCTGCCGCCATTGTTTCTTCTGTAATAGCCGAGTTTGCCTGGGTTAAACCGGTTAAACGTTGTACAACAAGGTTAACTTCTTTAATCGCTTGCTCTTGTGCGGAGGTTGAATGCGCTATATGTATGATATTTTTATTAACATCGCTAACAGCTTGCATTATGTGTTTTAATTTCTTCCCTGAGGTGTCTGCTAATTCCGTCCCAAGCGCTATTTTTTGATTACTATTTACAATAATACTTTTTATTTGCTTTGCCGATTTAGCACTACGCCCCGCTAAATCACCTACTTCATTAGCGACTACGGCAAAGCCTCTTCCATGATCGCCAGCTCTAGCAGCTTCCACGGCGGCATTAAGTGATAGCAAGTTTGTCTGAAAAGCGAGGTTGTCAATAACCGTAAGTATTTCGTTAATGTCTTTACTGGCTTCATTCACGTCATCAATCGCGCTAACGGTTTGTATTGATAAGCGATTTCCTTCTTCAGCAATTTGCTCTGCATTGCTTGCCAATGCCACGGCACTTTTTGATTGTTCAGATACTTTAGTTAGCTCATCTAGCATTTGCTCAGTACTTGAGCTTGCCTCTTCAAGGTTGGCTGCTTGTTCCTCTGTGCGTTTGCTTATTTCAGTATTACTTGAAGCTATTTCACCCGCATTTTGCATAACCTGACTAGCCGATACTTGAATTTCTTGAATGACATTAGTTAATTTCTCAATAGTCGCGTTGGTGTCGCTTTTAAGGGTATCGAATACGCCTTGATATTGTCCCTCTATATTTTTGGTAAGGTCACCTTTAGCTAAGTTTGACAAAACGCTACTGACTTCATTTATTGCCAATGAAACTAATGAGGTAGACTCATTAACATTATTTTTTAAATCTTCCAACTGGCCTTGTAATGGCTGTTTTAATTGATGAGAAAAATCGCCGTTTGCCATCGCAGCCATTACTTGGTTGAGGTCGTTTATGACACGTTCGAGGTTAGTTACCGAATGGTTTATATCTGTTTTTAAACTATTTAGTTGGCCTGTCATAGCCGATGAAATAGTATGATCAAAACGCCCCTGACTAATTGCTAGCATGACTGATGAAATCTCAGTTAAAGCAGTATCAATAGCAGTGATTGATGTATTGATGTTACTTTTTAGCTGCTCAAGTTGGCCGCTGGCTTCACCTTTTATCATTTTTTTAAAGTCACCTTGACTAACAAAGGTCATGACTTCACCTATTTCATTCATTACATTATTTAAATTAGCCATACTGGAATTAATATCTTGTTTTAAAATATCAAGCTGGCCAGCTAAGGGGGCCTCTAATTGCGCAGAAAACTGGCCTTGTCGTAATGCACTCATAACGTCACTAATTCCATCTATGGCAATACTTAAACTACTAACTGAGTTATTGACGCTGTCTTTTAGTTGCGCAAGTTTTCCTTTCGCTGGATAGGTGATTTGTTCTTTAAAATTACCTTGTTCTACGTTAGCCATAATATCGACAATACTATTCATTGTGTTATTTATTGAAGAGAGCGATTCGTTAATATTACTTTTTAAGGTGCCTAACTCGCCTGACATTGAGGCATTAATTTGAATATCAAATTGACCATCAGCCATAGCAATCGCAATGGTATTTAATTCGTTTATTGCTCCGTTTAGTGAACTTGCGCAATCGTTGGTTGCTTGTTTTAACGTATCTAATTCCCCTCGACATGGCGCTTCAATACGTTGATCAAATTTACCCGCAGCCATTTGATTCATAACACGGTTTGTTTCACTAATTGATAGCTGTAGTGCATTTAAAAGAGTATTAAATGCTTGAGTGCTGACTCCTATTTCATCATTTGAATAGACAGTTGCTCGTAATGAAAAGTCACCTTGTTGCTCCACTTTTTTCATTGTATCAGCCAGCGCATGTACAGGCTTTGTTAGTGTTCTCGCAAACCAATATGCGGCAATAGTAACAATAAAAATAGTGATAAAAAGAATAACAATGAGTTGTTGGGAAAGTGTTGTTATCGACTCAAAAGCTTCTTGTTCGTCCATTTCTGCTATGAGTGCCCAGCGAACATTAAATACATTTACAGGTGCAAATGCAGATAGCACCATTTCATTGTTATAATCATTTATAACATGTTGTCCTTTTTCATTTCTCAGTGCTTTGATTACAGATAAGGTATTTACTGTGCCTTTATTTGGGTTTCTAAATGAGCTTTCTACAGAATGATTTTTCGGGTCAATATAAGAGTCAGAGCGCATTAACCCCTCAGGACCTACAAGGTAGGTTTCTCCGCTTTCGCCCAACCCGCCACGTTCTTTCATGATTGAATTGACATCTTCAATCGATAATTGGGCGGCTAAAATAGCAATTGTTTTACCATCAACAACAATAGGCTTACCTATAAAGCTCGCAGGGGCGTTATATGAGGGGGAGTACTGTTTATAATCTGCAAATGCAAATGCAAATGCAATTGCTTGTGGGTCGTTGCTGTCTTTTAATTGTTGAAACAAGCTCGCTAAATTACTATCAGCGTAGGGGGCTGTTTGCAGCGATGTTGCAAAGTCGACTTCTTTATAAACAGAGTAAACAATATTGCCATTTGCTGGGTCGATAATGAAAATATCGTAGAACTTATTTATATTAGTCATATCGCGTAGATAAGGATGATATTGGCGGTGCGCTTGCTCGTAACTGTCTGATTGCTCTGTGGTGGTTAGTTTTTGTTTTTCACCAATTGGATTTGGGTTATTAGCTAGATAACGAGATTGTAGCTCAATACTTTTTGGATTCATTTGCTCTAATAGAGATGAAGAGACTGTATTTGTTGGGTTTAGCTGTTTAAATTTTGGGGTAAAAGACTCTTTATAAAAGCGATTTAGAGATTCTGATGAATCAGAAGGGGAGATATCATTAAATCCTGCTATAAACTTTGTCGCAATAGTGGCCATTTCTGGATTTGCTTGCAGCGCATTTAGTTTATTTTCAATGTTGTTAAAGTAGCGCTTAACAGCGCTTTGTTTTACTTCACTCACCGCATCTAAACGGGAATAAACCTGTTCAGTCATCGAGTTTGACGCTGCATTGATAGTAACCGTGATAATTATTGCTATTGGCACTAGAGCAACAATTAAAAAGGCGGAAATAAGTTTTTTTGTTAAATTTAAAGAATTAAAAAAGTGATTAATTGTGAGCATTACTATGTCCCTGTAATAAGGTTTGTACCTCAAATGAGCATAGAACACAATTTGTGAAGATCTAGTTCATAATTAAAGTAATGAGTTTTTATTATAAAATAGCCGAGATTGATACAGAGCGCTTTCAATTTTAATGTAATTTCAGCATGCTTTTTTAGCGGTTTAAAGCAAAAAAACGTAGAAGCATTTAAGTGCTCCTACGTTTATTAATTAATAGTCGTTCTAACGTTGAAGTTGAAAAAGCAAACGATGTTAGAGTGCGACTAAACTGCGCTCTAACATAGTTTGAATTTGCTTTACTATTTTAGCTTCAGTTTCGGGTTCAAACTGAGCAATTCGTGGGGTGTGAATATGCCCTGTCGGAATATCTGAATTTAGCTGATTTCGCAGGCGAATACTGCGATACGAAATTTCGTTAGACAAATAACCACCGCCACCGCCTCGCACTGCAATAGCGTCTTTTAATTCATCGAAACTATTAGGCTCAAAGTCTTTTTTTAGGGTAATAACATGATGGTTATCATTAATAGGAAAAGGGCCTTTTGCGCTTAACATAGCGCTAACGGGTAAGCTAAATTCTACAAACTCAGTACCTGGTAATGGGCGGTCGTTCAAGCTTGGGATGAGCGGCGCTGTTTTACTGCCTCCATACACTACATTGGCGTTGTCGGGCGCTGTTACACTGCGGCGCTTGCCTGGAAAGCGCTCAAGGTCAAAGTCTTTACTACCCATGCTAACGGTAACCACCATATCAACATTATTAAGTGCGTAATAAGGGGCAAGTAAGGATTCTATAATACCGTGATCAAAGTCTTCATAACGCACAGGCACCATCACTGTGTTTATTTCAGCACTAATCCCTTTATAGTTTATGACTTGGCCATCAAGAAGCAGTGCTGCAACACCCGATGGGTTGCTTTGGTTTATATTTCTATCAAGTAAAAACGGGTCAAATCCAGTTAATAATATTTTTTTAGAGGTGTTTTGTGAGTAGCTAAGATCGGTGCGACCCCGGCTGCCATTCTCTAGAAGTGTTAATAACACTGTTTGCTGCGCCGCGCTCAGCGAAAATGCAGGCTTTGTGGTGCGAATAATTTTGCTTGATTGTAAGCGAGCCCAGTAAAGTGCGCGATCATCTAAGTTTTGCGTTGTAGCGATGCGTTTTTTTGCACTAAACCATAATCGTTTTGAGTAGTCATTAACGGCATCTACGGCTTGTGCATAGCTTGAGAGTGACTTGAATTGCTGCTCAAATTGATTAACTTCGCTGGCAAAAGCGCTTAGTACGGCTGGCATCGCTTGGCTGGCTTTTTCAATTCGCAATTCTTCTGGGGTTAGCGGTGTGTTTAAGTTGGCTAACGCATTAGAAGAAGAAAATATTAAACTTGTGGCAATCAGTGTTTTTATCATGATGTTCCTAAACTGAGTCGTATTTGTTGTCTACTATCCTATGCCTAATATGTGGGTGCAAATAAAATCGTTGGTTGGTTTTAT
Organism: Pseudoalteromonas sp. MER144-MNA-CIBAN-0113; assembly: GCF_040308965.1. Taxonomy (NCBI): domain Bacteria; kingdom Pseudomonadati; phylum Pseudomonadota; class Gammaproteobacteria; order Alteromonadales; family Pseudoalteromonadaceae; genus Pseudoalteromonas; species Pseudoalteromonas sp. MER144-MNA-CIBAN-0113. Next base: position 3,866 of record NZ_JBEOOG010000081.1, on the reverse strand, counting down.
GTTGAAAGCAGTATAAAACCGGCGTTAAATCAAAAACTACGGGTATTTTATTAAAAAGAGTCGAAACTCTGTGGTGGGTTTAGCTACAATGGTGGCTGTGTATTTTTTAGTTTTTTAATTTTAGGCAACTATGCAACTTATTCAAATAGATAAAGCTCGTTATCGTAAACATTTAAACCGCGTTATAGTCGGTTGTGCCGCAAGCTTAGCGATTGGTAGTTTAGCTATTTCACAAACGCTTATTGCATTATTCCCCGATGAAAGTGGTAGTCATTTTCATTGGAACTTATTAGGCGTTATTGTTACGAGTATTGGTATTGGCTGGTTGTTAAATAAATACCGTACACATCCTTTTATGAGTGAGGTGGTGTATGTATGGGAGCTTAAACAAGCGCTTAATAAAATTACCCGCAAGATGGCAAAGCTTAAAGCGGCGGGACGTGAAGGTAATCCTGATGCGCTATTAGCCATTCACTATAGTTATGCAGGCTCACGCTTGTTATGGCGGCTTGACGATAACACCATCACCATGGATGATTTAGCGATTAAACAAGCCGAGTTAGATAGCGTTGCGGCTAAATATAATTTAACCCTTAATGCCGATGACTACGATGACGCAATTTTAAAGCAGTTTTAATTTATAGGAATCACAATGAGCATAATTCTCTATGGTGTCCCGCTTTCTCCCTATGTACGTAAAGTGCGTGTATGTTTAGCGCATAAACAACTAGACTATAAACTCGAAATAGTCTCGCCGTTTAATCAACCTGATTGGTTTTTAGAACTGAACCCACTAGGGCGAATTCCGGCGCTAAAAGACGACGAGTTAAGTTTGGCGGATTCTAGCGTTATTTGCCAATATCTTGATGAAAAATACCCTAATTCAGCGTCTTTACTCGGTGATACTATAGAGCAACGTGCAGCCGTTCGCTGGTTAGAAAAATACGCAGATTACGAGCTGGCTCCTTTTGCAACATTTACGGTGTTTCAGCAACGTATTATTGCTCCCACAATGCAAAAGCCAACCGATGAAGCCTTAGTGCAAAGTGCATTAAATGAAAAACTACCGCCTTTATTTGATTATTTAGAAGGTTATTTAGGGGATAACGAGTTTTTTGTTGGCGAGAGCTTAACCCTTGCCGACATTGCTGTGAGCTGCCAGTTAATGAATATGGAGCATGGTGGTGAGCAACTTGATGAGTCGCGCTGGCCTAATCTTGCAGCATTGCATAGCCGTGTAAAACAGGGTACTGCCATGCACACAATGCTTGAAGGCGAGCAAAAAATATTAGCCTCATTAAAATAATGTTTATTACTGATTTTTTGCAAAAGCTTAGGAGCTATAAGTGAAAAAAGTACTGATAGTGTGTTTGGGAAATATATGTCGTTCACCGACGGCTGAGGCGGTATTAAAAGCGCGAGCTAAAAAGTTAGGCATTGATCTGCTAGTGGACTCGGCAGGGACTATTGGTCATCATGAAGGTAATCCGCCAGATAAACGCTCTATGCAAGCTGGTGAAAAACGCGGTTATAGTTTTAAAGGTATTTTTTCGCGCAAGGTGCGCAGTAGTGATTTTAGCGAGTTTGATTTAATTTTAGCAGCTGATAAACAAAACCTGACGGATCTAACCGCACGCTGCCCTGAGCATTTGCAGTATAAGCTTGCGTTATTTTTAGAGTATGGCGAGCAAGCACAAGGCGCAATTCCCGATCCTTACTATGGCGGTGATGATGGCTTTGAAAAGGTACTTGATTTAATAGAGGCCGCCAGCGATAACATTTTAGCTAAGTTAAAGCAGAATAACCAAAAAGGCGCTTAAAGCGCCTTTGGTATGTTATTAACGGTTTACTTTAAAGTCGAGCTGTACTTTGGAAGTTGCTGCAACGGCTTTTCCATGTTCAAACTTAGGTGCATAACGCCATTGCGCTAATGCTTCTACTGCCGATTTTTCAAAGGCCACGCCACCTTCAGAACTAAGTACTTGCGGATTTTTTACAAAGCCAGACTCATCCACTTCAAACTCCATAACGACTTTTCCATCTTTACGAAAGCGCGCTTTGTTTGTAGGGTATTTAGGGTTAACGCGGTATAGCGGCGTTTGCTCTTGGCTTTCTTTCCACGGCACCATTTTAGCAATCGCGATGCAGTGTTTGGTGGCTTCATCACTTTTGCCTTGTTTTTCATACAAGCCAATCAATCTTGAGTGTGCGGTAAGCTCGGCGTTGTGATCGTAACTTAAGCTTTCATCAAACACATTTACTACACGGTTAAGTCGTTCTATTGCTTGATCGTATCTTTTTCGACCTTCTGCAAACGATGCAATTAAAAAATCAGCTTTTATTTGTTCAACTGAGTTTTTAGGTAAGTTAGCCAGATAATACTCATCGGCTTCTTCTAGGTAGTTTTTAGCTTCTCGGTATTTTTCATAGCTGAATTTATTAGCTAGTATGGTTGCCGCTTCTAGTTTCATATCAGCCACAAACTTAGGGTTGTTTTGTGTGTTTGCGATTGCTATCACTTGCTCTAAATAATAATCCGCTTTTTGAGCCGAAGGGGCAAAACTAGCCATACCGACTAAAGCATCAATGGTTTCAGGCGATTGCTTACCATGGTTATTAACTAAAATAGTATAGGCTTGTTGATAGAGCGAAAAACGCTTTTCAATCCACTGTTTACCGTATCGATTAATTGATTTTGCATAGTTAATCGCTAAGTTTGCGGTGTTATCAGCATTTTCACCGTAAACAGTTTTACCTGATGTGTAAGCCTGCTCCGCGGCTTGTTGCACATTTTCTTTGGTTTTAATCGCATTTAAATAATTTTGATACGCGTCGTTGAAAACGGTTTGAGCGTTATTTGCTTGCTCGGCAAATGACGTGGTGCTTAATAAAGATAAACTTAAGCCCATCAGTAATGCAAGTTTGTTTAGTTTCATAATGATCCCTATTATTTGTCGATAACAAATTAGCAAATTCTTATGTATATGTCATCACTTTAGGTAAATCAAGGTAAACGCTCGCTAGTAATATATTTGCGGTTAAAGATTGAAAATAGTCGTTACCGTCGCCATATATTTGCCATAAACAGTCTTGTACTACGGTGTATTTAACCTATTTTGTGATATTATCACTTTATCGTGTCGTAGTTTTTTTAATATTTGGATTGGTCGTGGCGCAAGTAAGAGCAAGAGTCCAGCTTAATGTTGGCAAAAATAGTGATATTCCTGCAGAAATTATTTCCTTTAGTGGCTTAAAAGATGGCCAAGAGCATGTTGCGTTAGTGTTTAAAAACGCCGATACCGAGCAAGATGTTCCGCTTATTCGTATGCATTCTGAATGCTTAACCGGTGATGTGTTTCACTCGTCACGTTGTGATTGCGGTGAGCAGTTAAATGAGTGTATTGAAATGATGCACGAACAAGGCGGTATTTTACTTTATTTACGCCAAGAAGGGCGTGGTATTGGTTTATACAATAAAATTGATGCGTATGTACTGCAGTCACAAGGTATGAACACTTACGAGGCCAACAATCATTTGGGCTTTGCTGATGATTTACGTGATTTTTCGGATGCCGTATTAATGCTCAATGCGCTCAATTTAAAGCATGTAAAATTAATGACTAACAATCCTAAAAAGCTTAACGCATTAAAAGATGCTGGCATAGAGGTGGACTCTGTTGTGGGCACTCATGCACACATTAAAGCTGGGCTTTCAGGTAACAAGGCGTATTTAGAGACTAAAATTAAGCATGGCTCTCATATGCTAGATATTAAGAAAATTAAAAAACCTTAGGGTCTGTTGACCTTTCAAGGTTAAATTTGCAGCAGTCTGTTTGGTATTTAGGCAAGGCAGAGCCTATGTGGTG